>DASYOJ010000036.1:0-3043 GCA_036007925.1 Candidatus Nanopelagicales bacterium | reverse complement strand
TACGACGCTCGGTGCTGGTGAAGCTACGTCGGATCGCCGACATCTTGCTCGACACCACGGCATCGGAAACCGAACGGGCGCGCAACCTCGCTGAAGTCATCGATTTGCTGTGGCAGACCGATGAGCTGCGACTAGAGCGCCCGCAAGTTCTGGATGAAGCGCGTAACGCGATGTACTACCTCGATGACCTAACCCGCGGCCCGTTGGGCAAAGTGCTGGAGGATCTCGCAGCGAGTTTCACCGAACTCGGGGTCGAGCTGCCTTCCGATTCTCGGCCGATCAGCTTCGGTTCCTGGATCGGCGGCGATCGCGATGGCAACCCGTTCGTCACCCCGGAAGTCACCACCGACGTTGTACGTTTTCAACGTGATCATGCGGTGCAGGATTTACTACCGCACATCGATCGGCTCCTAGAGGACCTATCGATCTCCGAACGGTTAGCCGGCGCGAGTTCACAGTTGCGCGAATCCGTTCAGGCTGATCTGGCATACCTGCCCGATCTGGATCCCCGTTTTCTACGGATCAACGCCGAGGAACCTGTTCGATTGAAACTCACGATCATTCGGATGCGACTGCGGCTGACCCGCGAACGCCTGCTGGAGGGATCTACTCATCGCACTGGCCGCGATTACGACAGCACACGGGAACTGCTCGATGATCTCCTGCTGATCCGGCAAGACCTTCTCGACCACGGCGGGCAACTGGCAGCACACGGAGTCTTAGACCGCGCAATCCGAGTTGTCGCATCCATCGGCCTGCCCTTGGCTACCTTGGATATTCGCGAACACTCGGGCAAATTCCACGAGGCCATCGGCCAACTGTTCACTCGATTGGGATTCGACTACGCGGACATGGACCGCGAGTCGCGATTCGAACTGCTTTCCGATGAGCTCAGCGCCCTACGCCCACTAGCTCAGCACCCGCCCCATCTCGATGAGTCCGCGAGCGTCACCTACAACACGATGACCACCATCCGAGACCTGCTGGACACCTACGGCACCAGACCCATCGAATCGGTGATCGTGTCCATGACCAAGGGAGCAGATGACATCCTCGCTGCCGTCATCTTGGCTCGCGAAGCCGGACTTGTGGACACCTCCCTGGGCACCGCTCGCGTGGGATTCGTGCCGCTTCTGGAAACTGTGGAGGAACTTCGCGGGGCCGACCAGATCGTCGAGCAACTTCTCGAACACCCCGTGTACCGGGCTCTCCTTGCTTCTCGGGGTGATGTGCAAGAGGTGATGCTTGGCTACTCCGATTCGAACAAGGACGCAGGAATAACTACGTCACAGTGGGAGATCCACCTTGCGCAGCGTCGGTTGCGTGACATCACGATGCGTCACGGCGTGCGCCTGCGGTTGTTCCACGGTCGCGGTGGCACCGTTGGACGTGGCGGAGGACCCACGTACGACGCCATCTTGGCTCAGCCGTGGGGCGTACTCGATGGCCAGATCAAGGTCACCGAACAAGGCGAGGTAATCAGCGATAAATATCTCGTGCCCGCGCTAGCTCGCGACAATCTCGAGCAGATGGTGGCAGCGGTGCTGGATGCGTCATTGCTGCACCGTTCCTCTCGGCAAAGTGTCGAAGAACTCAAGCGCTGGGATACCGTCATGGATACCGCTTCCCAGCACGCGCAAGCGGCCTATCGTCGCCTCATCGATAATCCTGATCTTCCCCAGTACTTCGCCTTGTCAACGCCGGTCGAGGAATTCGGTGCCATGCACTTGGGTTCTCGCCCCGCTCGGCGCCCGGATGGTTCAAGCGGAATCAATGATCTACGAGCCATTCCTTGGGTTTTTGGCTGGACACAGTCCCGGCAGATTGTGCCCGGGTGGTTCGGTGTCGGTTCAGGATTGCGCGCAGCTCGCGAAGCGGGTTACGACGCCGATTTAGGTGAGATGTACGAACAGTGGCACTTCTTCCGAAACTTCATATCCAACGTGTCGATGACCTTGGTCAAGACCGACCTAGAAGTTGCCGAACAATACGTGCAAAGGCTTGTACCTGAATCGCTGCACGGAATCTTTGAGGAGATCCGCGAGGAATACGAACGCACGGTGCAGGAAATATCACTCATTACCCACCAGCCGGAGCTGTTGGCGGATAACCCGACTCTGCAACGCACACTGGCCACGCGCGACACCTACCTGCTACCGCTGCACTCATTGCAGGTCTCACTGCTAGACCGGATGCGGAGTACTCAGGAGTCCGGTGAGCAGTTGCGGCGAGCGCTCTCAGTAACCATCAACGGCATCGCCACCGGCTTACGCAATACAGGTTGACGCTGCGCTAGGCAGTTAAGTCCAAGAGCATTCGGTGGTTTCCGAGGGTGTTCGGTTTGACTCGTTCAAGACCAAGGAACTCGGCCACACCTTCGTCGTAGGACTGCAGGAGTTGTTCGTAAACATCGTGATCAACGGGGGTGTCATCCACTTCGACGAAACCGTGCTCAGCGAAGAAGCCCACCATGAAGGTCAAGCAGAAGATTCGACGGACCTCCAAACCGCGCGCCCGATTGATTAAATCGTTGAGAACCAACGAGCCGATGCCGCGGCGCAGATGGCGACCGGAAACCGCGAGCGTGCGAACCTCAGCGAGGTCTTCCCACATGACATGCAGGGCACCGCAGCCCACTATCTCGCCGTCGACTTCGGCAACCACAAACTCCTGAATGTCTTCGAACAAGGTGACCGGAGCCTTCGCCAGCAAGTGTCCATCCGGCGAGTACTCGTCGATGAGACGGCGGATGGCTCGGACGTCGGGGGTGCGCGCAGCGCGCACGATGGGAGTAGTCATCTAGCGTTCCGGCCTAACTAGGGGAAACAAAATGGTCTCGCGAATCCCGAGCCCCGTCAGGTTCATCAGCAGGCGGTCCAGCCCCATACCCACGCCACCTGTAGGCGGCATCCCGTGTTCGAGAGCCCGCAGGAAGTCCTCATCAACCTGCATCGCCTCGTCATCACCACGCGCGGCAAGGGCGGCCTGCTCTGTCAGGCGTTCGCGTTGGATAACGGGATCGACAAGTTCGGAGTACCCGGTC
>DASYOJ010000035.1:0-3554 GCA_036007925.1 Candidatus Nanopelagicales bacterium | reverse complement strand
TCGCTCGGGCAAGGTCGATGTGCTCGTCGCAACGGACGTCGCGGCGCGCGGAATCGATATCGATGGCGTTACCCATGTCATCAACTACGAATGTCCCGATGATGAAAAGACGTACCTGCACCGCATCGGGCGCACCGGTCGTGCTGGCGCTTCCGGGGTGGCCGTCACATTGGTCGACTGGGAGGACATCGCCCGCTGGCAAATGATCGACCGCGCACTGAAGCTGCCGTTCAAAGACCCGCTCGAGACGTACTCCACGAGTGCCCACGTCTACACCGGATTGGGTATCCCGGAAAGTGTGACCGGGCGACTACCCAAGAGCCAGCGCACTCGCGCTGGCCTCAACGCCGAGCAGGTGGAGGACATCGGAGAAACCGGTAAACGTCCCCGCTCATCGGGATCAGGCGGCAAGGACGCGCGTCACGACAAGGATCGACAGTCGTCAAGGAAGGCCCCCCGTAAACAGGAGGCAACTCAACCTGGCACGCGTGAGGATGGCAAGCCACGCGGCGAAGGCACCAAGGCGCCACGGCGCCGCCGGCGCACCCGGGGCGGTCAAGAAACCAAGGCCTGAGCTACTCGGCGATAGGCAGCAGCTCCAGCTGATCGCGGGGCTGTGGCCAAAATGGTTCGCCCAACAGCAGGTGCTTCAGCAAACCGCACACTTCGCGGAATTGCCTCGAAGACTGGGACCCCAAAACGTGGCCCGAGGTCGGCCAGCACCGCTTGGGCGTGCATCGTTCGTCCGTCGTACAAGGTCGGTACCAGCCCGGCCACCCGAAGTTGAGGATTCGCCCAACGTTTGACCTCGTCGATCGCCTCCATCAACTGGCCCAAACCACGGTGCGCGAGGGTTTCGCACTTCAAGGGAACCAGCACCTCATCCGCGGCAACCAGCGCGTTGATGGTCATCAGTCCCAACGATGGTGAGCAATCGATGACGATGTAGGTGTATCTGTCGTGCAGTGGGGCTAGCGCGTCGAGCAGCAATCTCTCGCGCCCCGAACGCTGTGCAAAATCGTGATCGGCGCTAGCGAGATCGATGGTCGCCGGCAGCAGGTCCACGCCATCCTCGGTTCGCATGATCGGTGGGTCCCCTGCACCCGAAAGGTAGGTTCGTGGCAAAGAGGCTGGCAGATCCTCCGGATCGATGCCCAACGAGAACGTGGCGCAGGCTTGGGCGTCAAGATCGACCACGAGGACCCGCTCACCTGTTTCGGCCCAGGCGGCAGCAAGGGTCGTCGCGGTTGTGGTCTTGGCAACCCCACCCTTTTGGTTGGCGACCGCGATCACTCGAGCCATCGTCCTATTGTGGCGATGAGCGCACCGGAGGGTTCCGGTCGGATGGAGGTAGCCATGGCAGCCAGCCACACCTGGGTACTTCCGGCTGACTCCACGGCTCCCGGTCAGGCCCGCTGGCACCTGCGCGAGTTGCTCTCTGATGACACGGAGGCTCTCGACGCCGAATTGGTAGCTACGGAGTTAATCACCAACGCCTGGCGGCATGGGCGTGGACCAATCACGCTGCGTGCTGAACTTCGCGAGCACTGCCTCTTCCTGGAAGTGTGCAGTGAGTCCGACACCGAACCAGCCGTTCGCACGGAATCGGGCGAAGAAAGCGGGCGTGGCCTGTTGCTGATCGAGGAGTTGACTCACGGTTGGGGCTTCCGGCGCAACGACACCCATCTGTGCGTCTGGGCGGAAATCAGCGCACGCTAAGCCTCGTCCAGCACCAGGGCCTCCCATGGTTCTCGCCGGCTCGTATGCAGTTGCCCGGTAGGGCATAGGTCCCAGAAATCGCAGTAGCCACACAACGCTCCGGGCCTGGCCGGGAACAACTCATCGCGAATCTCATCGGATTGATCGGTGGACTCCCAGGTGTCCTGCGCTCGCGTGATGTCTGCCGCTATACCCGCAACCCGCTCGAGGTGGCGCTCCAGTGTTGCGGGAGTGTGCCGCCAGGACACCTCGGTGTTGCTGGGAATGTGGTGCAAGGAAACGTCGAAACACGAACGGTTGAGCGTTCGCTGCACCATTAAGGCGTACATCGCCAGCGCCAAGGAGCCACGCACCTCATCTGGGCTAGGGGCTGACTTACCTGTCTTGTAATCGACCACTGCCACAGCGGAACCTTCTTCATCTAATCGATCGATGCGTCCTTCGACGATGAATGTGTCGGTCTTGAAGGCCAAATTGCGTTCGGTGCTCATCGGCTCGAAATCGAAGGCAAGGCCGGTCAGGTAATCCGAAACGATGCGTACTGCTCGCTCTCGCCACTGGCTCACCTGCTGCTCGTCTCGGAACCCTGCGTTGCTCCATGCGCGATCCACAAGTTCCGGTACTCGATCGGCGGTTCGCTCGGGTGCCGATAGGTCGAACCACTCCCGAAGTGCACCGTGTATTGCATTGCCGTAGGACAGGTGCGCCCATGATTGTCCCCGGCGCTGTCGATCAATGTAGGAGTAGTAGTACTTACGAGGACAGTCCTGCCACGATCCGACTTTGGTCGGCGACAGCTTCAGGAACATTGCGTCAGACTAGATCCGCCGGTAGCAGATTCCAACTGTGCAAAGCCTCGAGCAATCCCTCGCTGGTGGGCAGATCGGGCAACGCAGCCACGTCGAAGAAGCGAGCATCGGCAGCATCATCGGCAGCTACGACATCACCGGCCCCGGTGCATAGGAAATCGCGGATTACATAGGTGTCACCCCAGGGAGCAGTTCGTTCGACGCTGCCCACCTCACGCACCACCTGGACGTGCAGTCCGGTCTCCTCGAGTACCTCGCGAAGCACACCTCCTTCGGCGGGTTCCCCGGCTTCGAGCCGCCCGCCGGGCAGCGACCACAACCCTTGGGCCGGTGGATTGGCGCGCTTGACAAGCAGCAGACGCCCATGTTCGTCGAAGACGACGGCTCCCACGCACGGGATATTCGCCATCAGGTGCGGATCTTGTAGTCCTCGAGGAGACGGCGAGCCACGATCATCTTCTGGATGTCGGCGGTGCCCTCACCAATCATGAGCATGGGCGCTTCCCGGTACAACCGTTCGATCTCGTATTCCTTCGAGTATCCGTACCCGCCATGGATCCGGAAGGAATCCTCGACGACTTCCTTGCAGTATTCACTCGCGAGGTACTTGGCCATACCCGCTTCCAGGTCATTTCGCTGACCGTTGTCCTTGGTCCGGGCGGCCATAACCATCATCTGGTGGGCAGCCTCGACCTTCGTGGCCATATCTGCTAAGCGGAATGCAACGGCCTGATGCTCGCTGATCTGCTTGCCAAAGGTGACGCGCTGTTGCGAGTATTCGATGCCGAGTTCGAAAGCCCGAAGCGCAAGCCCGCATGCCCGAGCGGCAACGTTGACGCGGCCAACTTCCACGCCATCCATCATCTGGTAGAAGCCTTTCCCTGCTTCGCCGCCGAGAATTGCACTAGCCGGTAGGCGTAAGCCATCCATCACCAACTCGGTGGTGTCGACTCCCTTGTAACCCATCTTCTCAATCTTGCCCGGGATGGTTAGGCCGTCGCGGACTTCCCCGAAACCTTCAGGTTT
>DASYOJ010000034.1:0-6547 GCA_036007925.1 Candidatus Nanopelagicales bacterium | reverse complement strand
GAGATACCGATCTTCCTCACCGACGAAACCGTGCCCTTGCGGCATTCCCGGATGCATCGCCACTTTGGTGAATTCGACGGTGCCCATGTCGGTGAAGACTTCCTTCACGGTGTCGTAGGCCCCCATGCTGACGCCACCGCTAGTGAGGATGAGGTCGGCTCGGTGCAGTTGATCGGCGATCGCCTCGGCGAACACCGCTGCGTCATCCACCACCGGGGGAACTCGATAGGCCTGCGCTCCTGCCTCATTGGCTGCTGCCACGAGCAGGAAACTATTGGAATCGCTGATCAAGCCTTTGCTCAGCGGAGTCCCCGGCTCCACGAGCTCGCTTCCGGTGGACAGCACGGCAACGCGGGGCCGAGGGTGCACGAGCAGCGATCCCCTACCGACCGCGGCGATCACCGCAAGGTGACGAGCCGAAAGCAGCGTGCCTGCTCTCACCACGGTGTCACCAACGATTACGTCTTCTCCAGCACGTCGGATGTAGGTGCCCGGTTCCACCGGCTCACGAATCTGGACAGTCTCAATCCCTGCATCGGTTAGTTCCACGGGAACGATGCACTCAGTTCCGGACGGAATCGGTGCCCCGGTCATGATGCGCACAGCGGTTCCCGGGGTGACATCGACATCAGCTCGGTAGCCCGCGGGTACATCGTCGACGACCTTCAGGCTCACCGGCCACTCACCGGTCGCCTCGGCGATATCTGCGGCGCGGACGGCGTATCCGTCCATTGATGAGTTGTCGAAGGAAGGTAAGGGCCAGGACGCCGTCACATCTTCGGCCAGCACACAACCATGGCTTTCCGGCAAGGACAAGGTGATGGGCGCCAACGGCGCTAGACCGGCGAGGATCCCCTCGCGGTATTCATCGACCGAAACCAGCACAGCGTCAGCCTAGGAGGCGAGCCGGGCTCGCGCCCGGGTGGTGCGGTCGACACGATCCCCTGCCGCCGAGATCGCATCCATCACGTCCTGCAGCGCCCGCAGACTGTGTCCGGATAAGAACGTGTCGACATAGGGAAGGGCTACGGCCATCCCTCCCGTGAGTGGCTCGAAGGATTCAGCGGCTTTGCGGGGATTGACCCAGATGATGTGGTGAGCCAGGCGGGAGAGCCGCTCCATGGTTTCCCGGAGCAATTCAGGCCGGTCACTCTCCCAGCCATCACTTACAACAACGACGACGGCGCCGCGGGCCAGTCCCCGCCGACCAAAGTTCTCGATGAAGGACCGCAGTGCCACACCTATTCGCGTTCCCCCAGACCAATCGTTTGCCGCCTCTGCTGCACGCCGGTACGCGATGTCGGTATGCGTAGTCGACAACTGCCGCGTCAATCGCGTCAAGTGGGTTGCAAAGACGAATGCCTCGGCGTTGATAGCGCGCACAGCACCGCGCAGAAGGTGCAAGTAAATGCGCGCGTAGGGCTCCATCGACCCGGATACATCCGCGATGAGAATGATGCGGCGGGGTTTCGTCGTACGCTTTCGATGCATCACTCGCACCGGATCACCAGCCGTTCGGTGCGCTCGGCGCAAGGTGGCTCGGATATCGATGTCACCTGTACTGCGGTGGCGACGAGTTCTCCGTCCCCTGCGCAGCGGAGGAACGAATGGCAGTTGCTCCACCAGTCTTTGGATTAGCTGCAGTTCCTCTGGCGTCAAGGTGGAGAACTCCTTGTCGTTGAGCCGCTCGCGGGCACTCATTGCCGCCAGCGCGCTCGCTTCGTCTGTGGTGGCGCTGGGATCAACCTCACCTGGGGTGGCGCTGGTTCCCTCGGGTCCGCTTTGTGCTTGCGGCCCGGGCTCACGCGGCTGCGGCGGCTGCTCACCTGCTGCACTCGTTGGTGCAGCTGACTCCAGCGAACTGTCCCCTCGGATATCTTCGATGTCCACCAGCCCTCGGAACACTTGCCGGAAGACGCGGTCGTAGGTCTCATGCTGGTCGTGAGCTGTGGTGAGGGTGATGCGACCGAGCCAGTACAACTCCTGCAAGCTTTTCGGCTCCACAAGCACCACGCTTGCGGCAAATCGCGCACTTCGCTCCGGGGTAACCGGTACCCCTGCCCGGTGGAGGAGATCTCCGAATGCCGAGCAGATCGCCGGAAGGTCGGCGCTATCAACCATCAGCCACTGGCCACCCAGGACAGGCCTTCTGCTCGAGCAAGATCTTGGTCCTCCCGGTATTTCAATACCGAGCTCAACGTTCGTTCCACTCCGCTTTCATCCAACTTCGTTAAGCCGAGCAACGCCGATGCATGCACCCAATCGATGGCTTCCGCGACACCCGGTGGCTTTTGCACTTCAAGGCCGCGCAGGCGTTCGACTGCTCCGGCTACTTGCTGCGCCAGTTCCGCCGAAGCCTCGGGCACTCGAGCCCGAACGATGGCAGTTGCGTGCTCCAAATCGGGATAGTCGATCCAGTGGTACAGACACCGGCGCTTGAGCGCATCATGCAGATCACGAGTGCGATTTGACGTCAAGATCACAATGGGTGGTTGCTTGGCAACGATCGTGCCGATCTCAGGAACCGTGACGGTGCTCTCAGCGAGCATCTCGAACAAGAACGCCTCGAACTCCTCATCGGCGCGATCCACTTCGTCGATTAACAGCACCGCCGGCTGGGGACCGTCATGTTCGATCGCCTGGAGCAAGGGACGTTCGATGAGATAATCGCGTTCGAAGAGCGAAGCTTCATCGCGTGATGTGTCTTGCGCTTCGGCCATCCGGATGCTCAGCAGTTGGCGCGGGTAGTTCCACTCGTACAGGGCCTCAGAAGCGTCAATGCCCTCGAAGCACTGCAGCCGGATTAGTGGGGTGTCCAACATTTCCGCCAGAGACTTCGCCGCCTGCGTCTTGCCGACACCCGCCTCACCCTCCAACAGCAGCGGTTGCGGCAACCGGATCGCACAAAAAAGCGCCGTGGCTAAGCCTGCATCGGTGAGATAGCCCTGTGCCCCGAGTTGCTCGGCCAATGCCTCCGGGGACGGGACGCGTTCGGCGAGTGTCATCGGTTCCGAGTAACCAGCCACACGATGGCCACCACCGCCACCACGCCAATCACGACCGGGACAACGCGCTTGAGTACCGGACCTGCCGCCACCGCACCCAAGTCCAACGCCTCGGCTTGCGGTGTTGGTGTTGGTGCTGGCGTCGGTGCCGCGGGTGATGACGCCTCGGATGAGTCCGCAGACGCGCCGGCAGCTTCAGCAGCGGGCATCCGCGATGCGATGACTCCCTCAAGGTTCGCGGCGAACTGATCAACCAACCGCCCAGCGACGTCTTGCATCACGCCTCGGCCGAATTGCGCAGCCTTGCCGGTGATCGTGAGGTTCGTCGTGACATCAACCCGAGTCACTTCTGCAGACTCAGCGATCAGCGCCGTGGTGACGGTCGCCTTGGCCGTGCCCGATCCCCGGGTTTCTTTACCGGTTCCCTCGATGATGGCAACGTGATTCTCAGCGTCCTTCTCTAAGAACATGGCTTCCCCGCCATAGGTCAAGGAAACAGGACCCAGCTTGACCTTCACGGTTCCGGTGAACTCATCGCCGTCAACATTGGTCAACTTGGCGCCTGGCATGCAGGGCGCGATCGCTTCGACATCGAGCAGCGTGTCCCAGGCGGTATCGATATCGGCTGGCACGGTGAACGAATTCGTCAAATCCATGGTGGTCGAGGTCCCCTTCTCGCGGTGCGGCTGACATCTGCGACATCTCTTTCGCACACGGTACCGATCGATAGTTGCCCCTGCTATGGATTCCCCATTTGCCGGGGTCACCAATCTCCCTGGACCCTTATCGTGGGGTCCATGCTCGTCACGGTCCGCCTATTTGCTGCTGCCCGCGCTGCCGCCGGCACCGACGCGCTCACCCTCGAGCCCGGGACCTTGGCCCAGGTAATCGATGATCTCGTGGATCGTTACCCAGGCTTGGCAGACGTTCTTCCCCGGTGCTCCTTCTTACTCGACGGGATTGCCGTTCACGGCGATCAGGCTTCCGTGATCATCGAGGCCGGCAGCGAACTAGACGTCCTTCCGCCTTTCGCCGGTGGCTAGCCGCCGATGGCCGACATCGGGCGTGCCGGCTGAATAAAGGACGGATCATTGATGCCATGTCCCGGTAATTTGGCGCGGGTCACCTTGTGCAGAGTCTGTGCCACACCTTCGCGAATCTGTTCCTCGGAAAGATCCGGATTACGGAGCAATGCACGCACATCCGTCTCATCTTTAGCGAAGAGGCAATTGCGGAACTGACCATCGGCAGTCAACCGCAGCCGATCACATGCCGCACAGAATGGTCGCGAGACGCTTGCGATGATGCCAACTGTCGCTGGCCCACCATCGACATAGAACTCCTCCGCCGGAGCGGACCCGCGACCCGAGACCGGGGTTAGATCGAACTCCGCCGACAGCATCTCCAAGATCTCATCCGCAGTCACCATCTTTGGTCGCGCCCACAGCCCTCCTGCGTCCAGCGGCATCTGCTCGATGAACCGAAGCCTCCAGTCATTCTCAACTGCGTGTCGCAGAAGCGGCACAGCTTCATCGTCGTTGACACCGCGCATCAAGACCGCATTCACCTTGACCGGCAGTAGTCCAGCGGCCTTCGCCGCGTCGATGCCGGCGAGGACATCGTCAAATCGATCCCGGTGAGTCATTTCCTTGAACCGCTGCGGGTCCAATGTGTCCAGGCTGATGTTGACTCGCTCAAGTCCCGCATCGGCTAGCCCTTGCGCCAACTTCGGCAAGCGGAGTCCGTTCGATGTCAGCGAGATCTTCGGAGCATTAGGAAGCGCGTAGATACGACGAACGACATCCACAACATCGGGACGCAGTAATGGTTCGCCACCTGTCAATCGCACTTGGTCGATACCCAACGTTGTCGCAACATCTAAGACGAGCATCATTTCGTCGGTAGTCAATAGATGATCGCCGGGAATCCAGTCCGCGAAATCGACCGGCATGCAGTAGTTACAACGAAGTGAGCAACGATCGGTTAGCGACACCCGCATATCCCGATGGATACGTCCGTAGGTATCGACAAGTGAGTCAGGTGCATCGGTCTCGTGAGCATCGTTTTCGCTCATGCGCAGTTCACCCATTCCTCGGTTCCGTCAGCGAATCGTTGATGCTTCCAGATCGGTATCCGTTGCTTCACTTTCTCCACCAAGGCCACGCAAGCATCGAACGCCTCCTGGCGATGACGGGCACTGGCTGCCGCCACGAGGGCTGACTCTCCGATCGGGATCTGGCCATGACGATGGGCGACTGCAACGGCGATCACATCGAAATCGTCGCTCACTTCCCGTGCTACCTCCACCAGCACCTCCTGGGCGCGGGGGTGCGCCTCGTAGGTGAGGGCAACTACGTGCCGGCCGTGGTCGTTATCTCGGACATCACCGGTGAAGACCACGCTGGCTCCCGCCGCCGGGTCGGCCACCACAAGGCGAATCTCCTCGACATTGATGGCCTCAGGCCCAACCCAGGCCAGCCGAACCGCGGCTTCTAGGTTCGTCGGCGACATCGCCCCATTATTGGCCTACCCTGCTGATTATGCGAGAGGTGTTGCACGATCTTTTGGCCGCCTACCGCTCCGGCCAGCCCACCGCCATGGCAACCGTGGTGCAAACCTGGAAGTCTGCCCCCCGCCCGCCTGGCGCGGCCATGCTGGTGACGACCGATCAGGAGGCTGTCGGCTCAGTAAGCGGTGGATGCGTCGAGGGGGCCTTGTTCGACGTTGGCCTGGAGATTCTGGCCGACGGACATCCCCGCTATGAGACCTACGGGATAAGTGACGACGAAGCCTTCGGCGTTGGCCTGACCTGCGGTGGCATCATCGAGGTCTTCGCCGAACGGGTGGACCAGCAAACGTGGCCAGAGCTCGAAGGCATCGCCACCAGCATTCACAACGACGAACCGGTAGCGGTGGCCACCATCGTGCGAGCTCCCGAGGACTACCAGGACCGAGTGGGACGGCACCTCGTCCTGCGACCATCGCAGACCGAAGGTTCGCTGGGAACCTCACGCCTTGATGACACCGTGCGCGAAGACGCGCTCGGGATGTTGGCAGCGGGCGCAACTGGCTTCTTGCATTACGGGGCTGAAGGGGAACGCCTCGGCGAAGGACTGGATGTCTTCGTCGCCAGCTACGCACCTCCCGCCCAAATGTTCATCTTCGGAGCAATCGACTTTTCCGCTGCGCTCGTGCGAGTCGGCAAAGTGCTCGGTTACCGAGTGACGGTGTGCGATGCCCGACCCGTCTTCGCCACGACGAAGCGCTTTCCAGACGCCGATGAAGTGGTGGTCGATTGGCCGCACCGATGGCTAAGTAAGCAACGCGTCGATGAGCGCACCGTCATCGCCGTGCTCACCCACGATCCGAAGTTCGATGTCCCGGCGCTTCAGGTTGCCCTAGGCACCAAAGCTGGCTACATCGGTGCCATGGGTTCACGCCGCACCCACGAGAACCGCCTCGATCGACTGCGTGAAGCAGGAGTTCCAGAGGAACTTTTCAAGCGGCTGCATTCACCCATCGGCCTCGACCTCGGCGCTCGC
>DASYOJ010000033.1:0-1982 GCA_036007925.1 Candidatus Nanopelagicales bacterium | reverse complement strand
CCCGTCGGTTTATTGGTGGCTGCGCGCTCTCCCGGTGACCGCGTAGCGCCCCTAGCGTGGTGGTACTCACACGCGGGCGCAAGTTGAACAAGCCATGAAGCACATAACGCTCAGATAACGAAGTGCCGTTATGTCCGATTTGGCCCGGCTAGGCTCGCCATATGGCGCGCACATTGCGGTTGACCCCCGCGCTGGTCGAGCAAATCGTGGCGCACGCCCGCCGTGATCATCCCGATGAAGCCTGTGGCGTCGTGGCCGGCCCCAGCTACGCCGAGCCCTCCCGATTCATCCCGATGGTCAACGCCGCGCGCTCGCCCACGTTCTATGAGTTCGATTCCGCGGATCTACTGCGCCTGTACCGGGAGATGGACGACCGAGACGAAGTCCCCTCGGTCATCTACCACTCGCATACCGCCACCGAGGCCTATCCGTCGCGAACCGATATCGCCTACGCGTCCGAACCGGACGCCCACTACCTGCTGGTCTCCACGCGCCAAACCGGCAACGACGACGGCCCCTTCGAACTTCGTTCGTTCCACATCGTGGACGGTGTGGTCACCGAAGACGAGGTGGTCGTCGAGGGCGGCGTCGAGGGTGGCGTCGAGTAGCCAGCTGCGAACGATTCGCACCTGGAATCCCCGCGATGGTGAGGTTCCCAACTCCGGCCTACCCTGGAGTCACAACACGAGAAAGGTCGGCTATGTCCGTGGAAGTACGCATCCCCACCATCCTGCGCACGTACACCGGAGGCGAGAAGATCGTCACCGCGGAAGGCGCTTCGCTGCAGGAGTTGGTCGCGAACCTCGACTCCAGTTACCCGGGGATCGCCGACCGTCTCGTCGATGAGGCGGGTCTGCGCCGGTTCGTGAACGTCTACCTCAACGACGAAGACGTCCGCTTCCTTGACGGTCTTGGTACCGAGGTAACCGACGGGGATTCGATCACGATCCTGCCTGCGGTGGCCGGCGGCTGATATGCGCTTTGACTCCTTGCTCGATTCGGTCGGCCATACGCCGCTGGTCGGGCTGCCCGCGTTGTCACCGAGTCCGGACGTACGCCTGTGGGCCAAACTCGAGGACCGCAATCCGACCGGATCGGTGAAGGATCGCGCTGCTCTAGCGATGATCACCAAAGCGGAAAAGGACGGCTTGCTGCACCCGGGCGCCACCTTGCTGGAGCCCACGAGTGGCAACACCGGGATCGCCCTGGCCATGGTGGCCAAACAGCGCGGATATCGGCTGGTGTGCGTGATGCCGGAGAACACCTCCGATGAGCGCACTCAGTTGCTGCGGATGTGGGGCGCGGAGATTATCTACTCCCCTGCAGCGGGCGGCTCCAACGAGGCAGTGCGGGTTGCCAAGAAAATCTCGGCGGAGAACCCCGATTGGGTGATGCTCTACCAGTACGGCAACGAAGCCAACGCGCTCGCGCACTACGAAACCACCGGGCCCGAACTCATCGCCGATCTCCCGACGATCACCCACTTCGTCGCCGGGTTGGGAACCACGGGAACGCTTATGGGGGCAGGCAGGTTCTTGCGCGAAGCCAAGCCAGATGTGCAGATCGTCGCGGCAGAGCCGCGCTACGGGGAGCTCGTCTATGGACTGCGCAATCTCGATGAAGGTTTCGTCCCGGAGTTGTACGACGAATCGGTGTTGACGACCCGTTACTCGGTCGGTCCGCGCGATGCGGTGCGCCGGACCCGTGAACTGCTCGACAAGGAGGGCATCTTCGCCGGGATCTCCACCGGAGCGATTTTGCACGCGGCGCTGGGAATGGCAGCAAAAGCGGAGAAGGCCGGGCAGCGCGCGGATATCGCGTTCATCGTGTGCGATGGCGGGTGGAAGTACCTATCGACCGGTGCGTATGAGGGCACGCTCGAAGAGGCCGA
The DNA here is from genome assembly GCA_036007925.1 of Candidatus Nanopelagicales bacterium. GTDB lineage: Bacteria > Actinomycetota > Actinomycetes > S36-B12 > S36-B12 > S36-B12. The sequence goes on along the minus strand of DASYOJ010000033.1, from coordinate 91 downwards.
GGCAGCGCTCGAGGGCCAACTCTGGGCGTAGGCTGGCGCGGCGATGGACGCCGTAGCGAGCAATGACGCCCCCATCGGGATCTTCGATTCC
>DASYOJ010000032.1:0-3313 GCA_036007925.1 Candidatus Nanopelagicales bacterium | reverse complement strand
TGTCAGTCACTTCATCAGTGCCCTGCCGCTGCATATCGCAAAAGAGATGTTCTTCACCGCAGACCCCATCAGCGCCGAGCAGGCAGCACAGTTCGGAGTTGTCAACAGGTTGGTGGGCGACCGAGAGGAGATGCTGACCAGCGCGGCTGCTTTAGCCGAGCGCATCGCCAGCCGGGCGCCGTTGGCCGTCCGAGCCATCAAAGCCGAGATGGCGGCCTTGACCGATGCCCGGATGCTGACCAGCGATACCTTCGAGAAGTTGTCCGTCTTACGGACCCAGGCCTGGACGTCCCGCGATTACGCAGAAGGGTTAGCAGCGTTCCACGAACGACGCCCTGCCATGTTCACTGGCGAGTAAACATCCACCCGCCCGCGGCCACTATTGCGCCGCTGGGACGTCTATGAGTCGGTGGGTTTCGTCGACGATCCGCTCGGCCTGGGGACGAAGCGCATCCTCGTGGCGCGACCAGTGGTGTCCGCAAAATTGCAGGTCGGTGCCGCCGATCAAAACGACGCGTACATAGGCCTGGGCGCCGCAGCGGTCGCAGCGGTCGATCGAAGTGAGTTCGGGGGCCGTCAGCGTCGTGGTCATGGCACCTCCAGGTGTGATCGGGGCCAGGTGCCCCGAGGTGATCTCAAGTCTTACACGATCAAGGGCCCACGGCGCGCCAGGCGCCCCGTGCTTCGCCACCGGCGAAATTCCCGTGAGGTGGGACCGCGAGCCGCACCCAGGTTCGGCGTGAGGTGCGCACTAACGTTCGGCCGGTGGCGACCGGAAAATCCGCATCCAGCACGCGCGATGGGTATTCCGCGCGAGACCTCGCAGTTTTGGAGGGCCTGGACGCCGTGCGTAAGCGCCCGGGCATGTACATCGGCAGCAACGACTCGCGCGGTTTGATGCATTGCCTGTGGGAGATCTTGGACAACGCGGTCGACGAAGCGCTGGCAGGTCACTGCACTGCGATCGAGGTCGTCCTGGAAGCGGCGGGTTCGGTGCTCATTACCGACAACGGTCGGGGTATCCCAGTGGACAAGGAGCCCAAAACCAAGCTGACCGGTGTCGAGGTGGTGATGACCAAACTGCACGCGGGCGGCAAGTTCGGTGGGGGTTCCTACGCTGCCTCCGGAGGGTTACACGGCGTGGGTGCTTCGGTGGTCAACGCCTTGAGCTCGCGCTTGGACATCGAAGTGGATCGCGCTGGAAAGACCTACGGGATGTCCTTTCGTCGCGGGGTACCCGGCGCGTTCGAGGCCGCTGGCCCGGATGGGAGCTTCACCAAGCGAAGTGGGCTCGACGTAGTTGGCAAGGCACCGCGTACCCGTACCGGAACCCGCGTGCGGTGGTGGGCGGATCCGCAGGTATTCACGGCCGATGCAGCGTATGACCGAAATGCGCTTCGTGAACGCGCTGTGCAAAGCACGTTCTTGGTGCCTGGTTTGAAGATCACCGTGCGTGATGAACGCGACTCCGGTGACATCTACGAGGAGGTTCTCCAGCACAAGGGTGGGTTGCAGGAGTACGTCGATTATCTGGCCGAAGGCACTTCCGTGTGTTCGGTGATCCAGCTTCGGGGTAGTGGTCACTTCCACGAGACCGTCCCGGTGCTCGATGACAAAGGGCATCTCACTTCTCAGGAAGTGGAGCGCGATCTTGGTGTGGATATCGCTTTGCAGTGGGATGAGGGATACGAGACCCGCATGCGGTCCTTCGTCAATGTCATTGCCACGCCCCTCGGCGGCACCCATGTGGCGGGATTTGAGCGGGCCCTTGTTCGCGTGGTGAACGAGCAACTCAAAGCTGCTCGAATACTGAAGGCATCGGAGCCGGCCATCACCAAAGAGGATGCGATGGAGGGGCTCACCGCGGTCGTGACGGTCCGATTGGCGGAGCCGCAATTCGAAGGGCAAACCAAGGAGATTTTGGGAACCCCTGCTGTGTCACGCATCGTTGGCAACGTTGTCGCCAAGGAGCTTGGAGCGTGGTTCGCCAAGCCGCCACGGGGCGAGAAGGCAGCAGCCAAGGCTGTCTTGGACAAGATCGCAGCTGCCATGCGAACACGATTGGCCGCGCGGGCGCACCGCGATACCCAACGGCGTAAGAGTGCGCTGGAAACGTCCTCGCTGCCGGCGAAACTGGTCGATTGCAGACGGGCCGGTTCGGACGGGACCGAGTTGTTCATCGTCGAGGGTGATAGTGCGCTCGGAACGGCCAAGACTGCACGCGACGCGGACTTCCAGGCGCTCTTGCCGATTCGCGGCAAAATCTTGAACGTTCAAAAGGCCAGTTTGTCGGACATGCTGAAGAACGCTGAATGCGCAGCAATCATTCAGGTCATCGGCGCCGGATCAGGAAAAAGTTTCGACCTTGAACAAGTGCGCTACGAAAAAATAATTCTGATGTCTGATGCTGATGTCGATGGGGCTCATATTCGATGTTTGCTTTTGACATTGATCCATCGCTATCTGCCAGGCCTTATCGAAGCTGGCAAGGTTTACGCGGCGGTTCCTCCTCTCCATCGCATTGAGATCACCGGGAAGGGCGGCCCGGAAGTCGTGTATTCCTACTCCGATGCGCAGATGCAGGCCACCGTCCAGCAGGCCGAAGCCAAGGGGCGCAAGGTGAAAGATCCGGTTCAAAGGTATAAGGGTCTAGGGGAAATGGATGCGTCTCAGTTACGGGAAACCACGATGGATCCGCAACGGCGCACACTGCGGCGCATGACGAGTACCGATGGCGCCGTGTCGTCGGAGGTCTTCGACCTGTTGATGGGCGAGCACGTGGCTCCACGTAAGGAGTTCATCATCGCCGGTGCCCGTGCACTCGATCGCGCGCGCATCGATACCTAGGACAAGGGGCACACATGCTCGATTCTGGTCTTCGACCGTTCCCGCAGACGGCATTTGCGGACGTATTAGACGCCAACAGCCACTTTGCGGCGCAGTTCCATGACGACGGGGCATCCGGCAAAGCGGCCCGAGGGTTGGCGATCGTGACATGTATCGACTCGCGTATCGCACCGTTGGCGATCACCGGGATGGGTGCCGGTGATGCCAAGATCATCCGCAACGCTGGGGCTCGAGTAACCGACGATGTCTTGCGTACCCTGGTCCTTGCGAACCACCTGCTGGGCGTCAACCGTGTTCTGGTGATGCCGCACACAGATTGCCGGATGGCCAGCGCTGACGAACCGGCTATTCACCAGGCGATCCATGAAGTGTCCGGGTTGGACTCGCGCTCCCTGGAGATTAGGACCGTCGCTGATCAGGAAGCGGCCCTGCGGGCTGACATCATCAAGATCCGTGCCTTTCCCTA
>DASYOJ010000031.1:0-2844 GCA_036007925.1 Candidatus Nanopelagicales bacterium | reverse complement strand
TCGCCGACCGGTTCGGGCGCCGACTGCGGTGCGGGCTGTGCTGCGGGCTCGCCGACCGAGAACGGATCGGTGGCGGGCTGGTCCTGCTCGGACACGTGGGTGCTCTCCTTGGTGGTATGCGGTGGTCGCGGTTGGTGCGGGCGGGGTGTAGTTCGTCTCCTTAGCCGAAGACGAATAGCACTCCTTGGGTGAAGACGTAGTCGTAGACGGCGATGATTCCGGCCATCACCAAGACGAAGAACAACACGACGGTGGTGTAGGCGATCAGTTCCTTGCGGGTTGGCCAAATGACCTTGCGTAGCTCGGCGATGACCTGCCGAATGAACAGCGCGAGGCGCCCAAACGGGCCGCGATCGGGCGCAGCAGACCCACCACTGGGTTGCTGACGCTCGTCCACGTCTGCCATGGCACGCACCTTCCACTCGTTCATCGGCTGTTCGGTCAACGACCGATCAGCAGGGCCGAAGGGACTTGAACCCCCAACCGCCGGTTTTGGAGACCGGTGCTCTACCAATTGAGCTACAGCCCTCGGACGGGCGACGACTGACAAGCTGTCCACTTACCTGTGGGCAGGCTGACGCCGACATACCGCGTGGACGAGTGTACGGCCGCGCCCACGCGCTGCCGCACCCCGGCCCCACCTGATAGCGCGAAGGGCGCCCGTCGCTGACAAGATTGCCCCCGTGACCCAGCCCGCATCTCGAGTGTCCCGCCGTATCGGCGCCATCAGCGAATCGGCCACCTTGGCCGTTGACGCCAAGGCCAAAGCCCTCGTGGCCGCCGGGCGCCCGGTCATCGGCTTCGGCGCCGGGGAGCCGGATTTTCCCACCCCGGACTACATCGTCGAGGCGGCCGCCGAGGCCTGCCGGGACCCCCGCTGGCACCGTTACACCCCCGCCGGTGGGCTGCCCGCCCTCAAGGAGGCAATCGCTGCCAAGACGCTGCGCGATTCCGGCTGGCAGATCGGCGCCGATCAGGTACTAGTCACCAACGGCGGCAAGCAGGCGCTCTACAACGCTTTCGCTGCGTTACTCAACCCTGGCGATGAAGTCATCCTCCCGGCTCCCTACTGGACCACCTACCCCGAGTCCATCCGACTGACCGGCGCGGTCCCCGTCGAGGTGGTCACCGACGAAACCTCCGGCTACCGCGCAACGGTCGAGCAACTCGAAGCGGTGCGAACCGACAAGACCACGATGCTGGTGTTCGTCTCCCCCTCCAACCCGACCGGAGCGGTGTACTCCCCCGAGGAGGTCGAAGCGATCGGCCGCTGGGCCCTCGAACACGGGTTATGGGTAGTGACCGATGAGATCTATGAGCACCTCGTCTACGGCGCAGCCACTTTCTCCTCGATGCCTGTCCTGGTTCCGGAACTGTCCGATCAGTGCGTCGTCATTAATGGAGTTGCCAAGACATACGCGATGACCGGTTGGCGGGTGGGCTGGATGGCCGGCCCGAAGGACATCGTCAAAGCGGCCACCAACTTGCAATCCCACGCCACCTCGAACGTCGCGAACGTCTCGCAGATCGCGGCGCTCGCGGCCGTGAGCGGCACATTGGACGCGGTCGAAGAGATGAAACGTGCCTTCGATCATCGCCGGCTGCTGATCGTCGACATGCTCAATGCCATTCCGGGCATCGAGTGCCCCACTCCCGAAGGCGCGTTCTACGCCTACCCGTCCGTCAAGGGCTTACTCGGCACGCACATTCGCGGGCACCAACCATCGTCATCGAGCGAACTTGCTGCGGTGATCTTGGAGGAGGCCGAGGTAGCCGTTGTTCCCGGGGAAGCGTTCGGCACTCCGGGATACCTGCGGCTTTCCTACGCGACTTCTGACGACAACATCACCGAGGGCATCACCCGGATAGCCGCACTTGTGTCGGAAGCCCGTTAGAGCGCAAGCCCTACCAGCTGAGGTTCGGGCGTGAGTTCGATTCCGTAGCGATCTCGCACGCGATCGCGGATCTCCCGCGCTAACTCCAGCACCTGTGCACTGGTCGCGCCGCCGGCGTTGGTGATGGCCAAGGTGTGCTTGGTGGAAAGCCGAGCGTCAGATCCCGGCAAGTTGAACCCGCGATCGATACCGCAGGATTCGATCAACCAAGCAGCACTGACCTTGGTGCCATCGATGGACGGGTACGACGGGCATTGCGCAGGCAAGGCGGCTGCCTGATCGACATCAACGACGGGATTGACGAAGAAGGAGCCGACGCTCCAGGTGTCATGGTCTGCTTCCTCAAGCACCATGCCTTTGGACCGGCGAAGTTCCATGACCGCGTGACGCACATCGGTTCCCTCGGCCGTGTCACCCACACCGACCCCGAGAGCATCGGCCAACTGCTGATAATCGACCACGACATCCCCCGTGAAGGGCAGCACGAATGTCACCTCGAGCACCAGGTAGCGATTCAATTCAGTCTTGAAGACACTCGACCGGTAGCCAAAGCCGCAATCCACCCCGGCCAGCTCGCGCACCGCGCGCTCTCGCCGATCCCACACACGCACCGAATCGATCACCTGGGAAACCTCCGTGCCGTAGGCCCCTACGTTCTGGATCGGCGTGGCACCCACCAGGCCGGGGATGCCGCTGAGGGGTGCGAGGAAACCGCTACCGAACTGCAGTGTGCGCTGGACGAAGGCGTCCCAGTCTTCACCTGCTGCTACCACAGCGTGGACGAAACCATCGCGTTCGGTTAGGTCCCTTCCCGTGCAGGCGACCTGCACAACTGTTCCGCCGAAGTGATCGTCACTACAGACCAGATTGGATCCCCCTCCGACGATCAGCACCGGCGAATCCAGGTCGTCGCATTCAACGACCGCTTCGATGCACGCTTCCTCTGTCC
>DASYOJ010000030.1:0-1682 GCA_036007925.1 Candidatus Nanopelagicales bacterium | reverse complement strand
GAGATACCGATCTTCCTCACCGACGAAACCGTGCCCTTGCGGCATTCCCGGATGCATCGCCACTTTGGTGAATTCGACGGTGCCCATGTCGGTGAAGACTTCCTTCACGGTGTCGTAGGCCCCCATGCTGACGCCACCGCTCGTGAGGATGAGGTCGGCTCGGTGCAGTTGATCGGTGATGGCCTCGGCGAACACCGCTGCGTCATCTACCACCGGGGGAACTCGATAGGCCTGCGCTCCTGCCTCATTGGCTGCTGCAACGAGCAGGAAACTATTGGAATCGCTGATCAAGCCTTTGCTCAGCGGAGTCCCCGGCTCCACGAGCTCGCTTCCGGTGGACAGCACGGCAACGCGGGGCCGTGGGTGCACGAGCAACGATCCCCGACCCACTGCAGCGATCACCGCAAGGTGGCGGGCCGACAGCAAGGTGCCTGCCCGAACCACGGTGTCTCCGACGATCACATCTTCACCAGCGCGTCGGATGTAGGTGCCGGGTTCCACCACACCACGGATCTGCACAGTGGTGGTTCCCGCATCGGTCAACTCGACCGGGACGATGCACTCGGTTCCGGCTGGGATCGGCGCGCCCGTCATGATGCGCACCGCGTTTCCAGGCGTGACGTCCACATCAGCCCGGTAACCCGCCGGGACGTCGTCGACAACCGTCAACGAGACAGGTGATTCCTCACTCGCACCAGTGATGTCCGCTGCCTGAACCGCGTAGCCATCCATGGACGAGTTATCGAAGGAAGGTAATGGCCAGGACGCCGTCACATCTTCGGCCAGCACGCAACCATGGCTTCCGGATAACGACAAGGTGATGGGCGCCAACGGCGCTAGACCGGCGAGGATGCCCTCGCGGTAATCATCGACCGAAACCAGCACAGCGTCAGCCTAGGAGGCCAGCCGGGCTCGCGCCCGGGTGGTGCGGTCCACACGATCCCCTGCCGCCGAGATCGCATCCATCACGTCCTGCAGCGCCCGCAGACTGTGTCCGGATAAGAATGTGTCGACATAGGGAAGGGCTACGGCCATCCCTCCCGTGAGTGGCTCGAAGGATTCAGCGGCTTTGCGGGGATTGACCCAGATGATGTGGTGAGCCAGGCGGGAGAGCCGCTCCATGGTTTCCCCGAGCAATTCAGGCCGGTCACTCTCCCAGCCATCACTCACAACGACGATGACGGCGCCGCGGGCCAGTCCTCGCCGACCAAAGTCCTCGATGAAGGACCGCAGTGCCACACCTATTCGCGTTCCCCCGGACCAATCGTTTGCCGCCTCTGCTGCACGCCGGTACGCGATGTCGGTATGTGTGGTTGACAACTGTCGCGTCAATCGAGTCAAGTGGGTTGCGAAGACGAAGGCCTCAGCGTTGATAGCGCGCACAGCACCGCGCAGAAGGTGCAAATAGATGCGCGCATAGGGCTCCATCGACCCGGATACATCAGCGATGAGAATGATCCGTCGGGGTTTCGTCGTTCGTTTTCGATGCATCACTCGAACCGGATCACCAGCCGTTCGGTGCGCTCGGCGCAAGGTGGCTCGGATATCGATGTCACCTGTACTGCGGTGGCGACGAGTTCTCCGGCCCCTGCGCAGCGGAGGAACGAATGGCAGTTGCTCCACCAGGCTTTGTATGAGCTGCAGTTCCTCCGGCGTCAACGTGGAGAACTCCTTGTCGTTGA
>DASYOJ010000029.1:0-1625 GCA_036007925.1 Candidatus Nanopelagicales bacterium | reverse complement strand
CTGGCGTCGGTATCGCGACGAGGGTCGGACGGTGGTCGAAGCCGAGTTGGCCCAATAGTCAAGGGCAGATGTAATTGTGCGCCCTTGTGACGGCCTAGCAACCGTCGATCGAGCATCACGATGCCGGGGAAACCCGATATTTGGCCCTTCTTCTTTGGGCTAGATGGCAGGCTGCGGCTAGCTCAATCCTGGGAGGCCCAAGTGGAAGCCGAACGCGGCGACGGCGATGCTTCCACGCAGTCATGGCGTACCCAGATCGGCGCGCAGTTGCAGGCAGAACGAGAGCGCCGGGGTTGGAAAGTTGAGGACATCGCCCGGCGGCTGAATCTCCGACCGTCGTTCGTAGCAGCACTTGAGCAGGGGCGGGGTATGGAGCATATGAACGAGGCGTACGAATGGTCACACATGAAGTCAATTGCCAGGTTACTGGACGTTGATGTGCAGAGTCACGAATGAATACGAAGCCCCACCATCAGGTGGCTCCGCGGTCGGTACTGATCGTCGAAGACGATGCCTTACTGCGCGAGTTGATCGCGGTGGCACTGGAACGGCACGGCTTTCTGGTCGAGACCGCGGCCTCGGCGGCTGATGCCAAGCGCGCCTTCAGCCGCGGGGATCACGATGCCGTTGTGCTCGATGTGTCGCTTGGACCCGGGCCGAATGGGTTCGATCTCGCCGATGCGCTGCGGTCCCAGGTGCCGCACGTGGCCATCGTGTTCTTGACGAACTTGCCTGATTCACGATTTGCCGAACGCGACCCGAAGGGCTTGCCTGGCGGTGTGGCCTACTTGCGCAAGTCGAGTCTGAGCGATGTCGATGCACTCATTGAGGCGCTCGATTCCACGCTCCGGGGACAAGGCAGCAGCGCACTACGTCAAGACAACGATCCGGGACGTCCGATGGGCGGGCTCACCCGCAAGCAGATCGCAGTCCTGAGATTGGCCGCCACGGGTATGTCCAACCAGCAAATCGCCGATAATCGGGGCGTGAGCGTCAAAGCTGTAGAAGACACCATCTCGCGGGCGTCGAAAGTCCTAGACATCGATACCGCGGCCGAGGGCAACTTGCGTGTTGCCGCGGTGCGCCGCTTTCTTGCTGTCACTGGGGGGACTACGCCGATGGTGGGCGATGGTCCTCGAGGCGAGTAGTCGCGCGGCGCGAGAGGAACGTCGAGGTAGTTGATCGGTGTGAGCGTTTCGAAGGCTTAGGTTCTGAACAGGTGAGTGGCCGCGGCGTACCCCGCGGCCACTCACCTGTTCAGTAGTTCGATCGACCGCGGGCGTTAGGAAATCCCCGCCGCTTGGGCCACCGCTCGCTTCGTCAAGACCTCCGCAAGATGGCGTCGAAAGTCCGGATCTGCGTCTTCATCGGCGAACGGTTCAAGGCCCTCGGAGGCCTTCGCTGCCGCGGCCTCGATGTCGGCCATCGTGGCCGCACCCACCAAGGCTTGTTCGACAGCGCTGGCTCGTACCGGTGTGCCACCTACATTCGTGAGTCCGATACGGGCTTCGGCGATCTTCGCCCCGTCCATCCGGACCGCAGCAGCAACGCCCACGATGCTCCAGGCCTGCGCGGTGCGGTTGAACTTCTCGTAATGCGTACCCCAGCCGTCGTACTTCGGGAAC
>DASYOJ010000028.1:0-2061 GCA_036007925.1 Candidatus Nanopelagicales bacterium | reverse complement strand
GATCATCGTCTGCCCGATCATCGCGCAGCCACCCATACCGCCGAAGAAGCCCGTGACGATGTTGGCCACACCTTGACCCCATGACTCCCGGGTCTTGTTGGAGCGGGTGTCCGTGATGTCGTCAACGAGTTTCGCGGTCATCAGCGATTCCATGAGTCCGACGAGAGCCATCGCCAATGCGAACGGGGCGATGATGCGCAAGGTTTCGAAGGTGAACGGCACTGCAGGAATTCCCAGGAAGGGCAGTCCTCCGGGTAGTTCACCTTGATCGCCAACGGTCGGAACGTTCCACCCGAGGGTTACCGCTGCAATCGTCAACAGCACGACGGCAACGAGCGGTGCGGGAACGGCGTTGGTGAAACGTGGAAGCACGATCATGATGGCGATACCTGCAATCACCATCGGATAAACGATCCACGGGACATCCACCAAGTAGGGAAGCTGCGCAAGAAAGATGAGGATCGCAAGAGCATTGACAAAGCCGACCATCACACTTCGGGGCACGAAACGCATCAAGCGGGCCACCCCAACAAGAGCAAGTAGTACTTGCGTTATCCCGGCAAGGATGACGGCAGCGACCAAGTACTCCAGACCGTATTCGCGGGCAAGGGGAGCAACGATCAGCGCAATCGCCCCGGTTGCAGCGGAGATCATGGCAGGGCGCCCGCCGGTGAAAGCGATGGTCACCGCCATCGTGAAGGAGGCGAAGAGGCCTACGCGCGGGTCGACTCCAGCAAGGATGGAAAAGGAGATGGCCTCGGGGATCAAAGCGATGGCGACAACGAGACCGGCGAGCGCTTCGGTCTTCATGACACGGGGAGAAATCCAGGCAGGACGAGACAGGGATGGAACGGTAAACGACAAGAAAAACTCCGTTGATTCGACATGGGAGCCGGCGGCCAGTAAGAGAACGGCAAGCGGGCTAGGTGTTGACACAGTAACGCACGCGCCCCGTGACGAAGATGGAGTGCTCCCGTGATGCGCGAGCCGGCCCGAAGAATCAACACACACGAACGTGGGGGGAGCGCATATGCGCTCCCCCCACGTTGTGCCAGGGACTAGCCCTTCTTGGTCACAATGATGCGGTACGGATCAGATGCTGAGTACCCACCTGAGCCTGCGCTCACCTTGATGGTTACCCGGTCACCCGCGCTGAATGTGCGGGTGCGATCCCGATCACTGAGCCCCGAGTTGGTGGTGCTGGTCGAACCACCGGGGTAGTAGATGGCCAGACCGTAGTTGCGCGGCAACTGGGTGAGCCGCACTTCGTACTCGCCATCTTCCGCCACCGTGAAGGACCACCACTGCTCGTCGCCTTCCGATCGCATAACCGACTCCACTGTGTTCGAGGTCGGCAGCTGGGCTGCACTGCCTCGATCATCACCCGGCGTTGGGTAACCCGGGTTCGGGGTCGGTTCCGGAGTGGGCTCCGGTTCCGGCGTCGGAGTGGGTTCCGGTGTCGGTTCCGGAGTGGGCTCCGGCGTCGGAGTGGGCTCCGGCTCCGGCGTCGGTGTGGGCTCCGGAGTGGGCTCCGGCTTAGGAGCTGACGCAGGAGGTGTCACGGTCAACGAGTACGGCTCGGTCAAGCTGGCCTTCCCGTTGCGAACCTCCACCCGGATGTCCAAACGATCGCCCTTTCGCAAGGTGCGCTCGATCACCCGGTCGGTGAGCCGGCTGCTCGATTTGCTGCTGCTTCCCCCAGGGGAGAAAGCGGCCAGCCCGTAAGGACTGGGCAGATCGTGCAGGCGCACGCTGTATTTCCCATCCGCGGTCGCGGTGTGCGTCCACCACTGTTGATCAGAGGTCGAGCGCATCGTTGCGGCCACCGATAGCGAGCTGGGTAGCACGCCTGCGGTCGAACGGCTGTCACCCGGTGTTCCCGGAGCCGGCTCTGGATCCGGAGTGGGCTCCGGTTCCGGAGTGGGCTCGGGAGTCGGTTCCGGAGTGGGCTCCGGAGTCGGCTCGGGCGTGGGCACCGCACCGTCGGCAAAGATCTGCAAACGGTAGGCCTGGGTTTCGTCGGCTGTTCCGTACTCGTCCACGTAAACCTGGGCGTAGTAC
>DASYOJ010000027.1:0-2905 GCA_036007925.1 Candidatus Nanopelagicales bacterium | reverse complement strand
CGCACGTAGCCAGCGCATCGTCGATCTGATCGAATCAGCCACCGCCGGGGGTGCGGTCATCTCCGCCGATCGCATGCGCGCGATCCAGATGGACAGCAACAACGCGCTCGCGGAGTTTCTCGTGCCCCGGTTGCTCGAACTTCCGGCACCGGACGGCACCCAGGATGCCCGCGCCCTGCTTGCTGATTGGGACTACCAACAAGACGCGGACTCTGCAGCAGCGGCCTACTTCAACGCAGTGTGGGCGCAGATGGTCGAGCGGATGTTCGATGCCGCGGCTGATGTCGAGATCATTCAGTCCAGCGGAAACGACCGCTTCTGGCAGGTGATCGAAAACATCTGGGATGACCCGACAAATGTGTGGTGGGTCGATAAGACGACAGCAGCAACCGAAGACCGTGATGCGCTGCTTGCCACAGCGCAGCAAGAGGCCGCATTGCAGTTGCAGGACCGCCTAGGTTCCGATCCCCGAAGTTGGCGCTGGGGGAACCTGCACACGCTTGAACTGGAAAACGGCACGTTGGGCACCAGCGGTATCGCACCCATCGAAATGCTGTTCAACCGTGGGCCGGTAAGCGCTGGTGGTAGCGAAGCTGCCGTCAACGCAACGGGATGGACACCTGCCGATGGTTTCGAGGTGGACTGGGTGCCGAGCATGCGTCAGGTCATTGATCTTGACGACCTCGATGCCAGCACCTGGGTGAACTTGACCGGCAACTCCGGTCACGCGTTCAACGGCAACTACGTCGATCAACTCGATGCGTGGCTGGCCGGCGAGCAGTACACCTGGCCGTTCAGCCGCGAAGCGGTGCAAGAAGCCGCGCGTGACACGTTGACGCTCGTTCCTGCTGGCAACTGATCAATCCGGCATCGACAGCCAGCGCACCCGTTCGGGGGTGACCACGATGTCCACGCGATGGTCGTGCGGCTCTCGCGGCACTTCGTGCACGATTTCGTCTTCGAAGACCACGGCGATGATCGGCGCGCGACCGTTCTCGGGTTGGTCCTGCAGCGCGCGATCGTAGAAGCCGCCGCCTTGGCCGAGGCGGTAGCCGTCCTCATCGATCGCCAGTGCGGGAATCACCCACACCGCCGGCTGCGCATCGATCGGATCACCACTTGGCTCGGCGATGCCCATGGCATTGACGACCATCTCGGTGTTCTCGTCTTCCACGCACCACACCAGCTCCTCGCCTTCTACCCGGGGCAGCAGCACGGTGGCACCCGCGGCGCGCAGGGCGTTGCGCACAGGCTCGGTCGGTGGTTCCCCGGCCCGGGCGCTGTAGCAGGTAATCGGCTGGCCTTGTTCGCATGCCTCACGGATGGGCTCGAGATCAACGATGTGCTCGGCGATGGCGTTGCCGTGGGATTCCAGCACCTCACGCTCGCGCCGTTGCTGGCGCAGTGTGGTGCGCAATCGACCTTTTGCCTCCACCGAATCCATGACCACAGCCTGCCCTACATCTGCGAGGGCGCGTAGTCTCAGGACCCATGTCCGGAGTGCACGCCGCCGTCATCCCTGCCGCTGGCCTGGGAACACGCTTCCTTCCGGCCACGAAGGCCATGCCTAAAGAGATGCTGCCGGTCGTCGATAAGCCGGCGATCCAGTTCGTGGTCGAGGAAGCCGTAGCCGCCGGGCTCGACGATGTCCTGTTCATCACCAGCCGGGGCAAGCGTGCGCTGGAGGATCACTTCGATCGCAACACCGATCTCGAAGTCGCCCTCGCGGAGAAGAACGATGCCGACCGATTGGCGTTGACCCAAGAGTCCACCGACCTCGCACGCATCCACTACGTCCGTCAAGGTCAAGCCCTTGGCCTAGGCCACGCGGTCCTGATGGCCGAGAACCATGTCGGTAATCAACCCTTCGCGGTGTTGCTCGGCGATGACCTCATCGATGCCCGCGATCCGATTTTGCCGCGGATGATCGAGGTGCGCGAGCAGCACGGCGGTTCGGTGATCTGCTTGATGCGCGTGCCGCGTGAAGACATCTCGCTGTATGGCTGCGCCGCGGTCGAAAAGACAAGCGACGACGACGTCCTGCACGTAACCGACCTGATCGAGAAACCACCGGTCGATCAAGCGCCGAGTGACTACGCGATCATCGGCCGTTACATCCTGGATCCGGCGGTTTTCGAGGTGTTGCACCGAACCAAGCCCGGGCGCGGTGGGGAGATCCAACTCACCGACGCGCTGCTCGAACTGGCCAGCATGCCCGCCGACCAAGGCGGTGGCGTGCACGGAGTGGTGTTCGAGGGGCGTCGCTATGACACCGGGGACAAACTCAGCTATCTCAAGGCCGTCATCCGACTAGCAACCGAGCGCGAGGACATCGGACCAGACCTGCGGACGTGGATCGCTGAGCAGGATTACGGCCGCGCCCTGTGATCTGGCGTAGCGAACCGGTCCCCACCCTTGTCGAGGGTGATGTGCGGCTGCGGCCATTGCGCCTCGCCGATTCCCCCACCTGGCACGAGATCCGCAAGCGCAACCAGGCGTGGCTGGGCCCGTGGGATGCCACGGTCCCGACCGAGGGCGTCAGCGCCGGTGAGATCCCCCCGAATTTCGCCGCGATGGTGCGCCGGCTGCGCCACGAGGCCCGCGATGGGCGGGTTTTGCCGTGGGTTGTGGAGTTTCGGGTGGGCCAACACAGCCGCATGGTGGGTCAGGTAACGATGGGCGGCATCACCTACGGATCGCTGCGCAGCGCCTACCTCGGTTACTGGATCGATCAGCAATACGCCGGCCGCGGCATCACGTCGCTGGCCGTGGCCATGGCCTCCGATTACGCCTTCGGTCAGTTGCGGTTGCACCGCCTGGAGCTGAATATCCGCCCGGAGAACGCCGCATCACGCGCGGTGGCCGAGAAGATCGGCTTCCGCAAAGAAGGCTTCCGGGAGAAGTA
>DASYOJ010000026.1:0-3686 GCA_036007925.1 Candidatus Nanopelagicales bacterium | reverse complement strand
GCGTGGCACGAATTCTCGTAGTACCCAGGCGCGCTAGCTGACGCACACCGTCACCAGCGCGCTCCCTCCTACCCGCCCGGGTGTGGAGGGTTTTTCATTGAGAAGCACGCGAGAGCAGGGAAAGACACGATGGGCGAGCAGATCACCGGAGCCGAGAGCCTGGTTCGATCCCTTGAGGAAGCGCAGGCAGATGTCGTCTTCGGCATCCCCGGTGGGGCGATCCTGCCGGCCTACGACCCCTTGATGGACTCCACCAAGGTCCGCCACATCCTGGTACGTCACGAGCAAGCCGGCGGCCACGCAGCCGAGGGCTACGCCGCGGCGACCGGTCGAGTGGGTGTGTGCATGGCAACCAGTGGGCCCGGCGCCACCAATCTGGTCACGCCGATTGCCGATGCTCACATGGACTCGGTACCGATGGTCGCGATCACCGGCCAGGTGCCCAGCGCCTCGATCGGGACCGACGCCTTCCAAGAAGCAGACATCCGTGGCATCACGATGCCCATAACCAAGCACAACTTCCTGGTAACGAACCCCGACGAGATTCCGCAGGCGATCGCCGAGGCGTTCCACTTGGCTTCAACCGGTCGACCCGGGCCGGTCCTGGTCGATATCTCCAAGGACGCGTTGCAGGCAACCACCGAGTTCGCGTGGCCTACCGAAGTGAACTTGCCCGGTTACCACCCCACGACGCGGCCGCACTCCAAGCAGATCCGCGAGGCAGCCCGGGCGATCCTGGCAGCGCGGCAACCGGTGCTGTACGTAGGCGGCGGCGTGATCCGTGCGGGCGCCAGCCAATCGCTGCGGCGCCTGGCTGAACTCACGGGTATCCCGGTGGTCACCACACTGATGGCTCGCGGCGCCTTCCCGGATTCGCATCCGCAGAACATGGGAATGCCCGGCATGCATGGCACCGTTGGAGCAGTCGGGGCGTTACAGAAGTCGGATCTCTTGATCACCCTGGGAGCCCGCTTTGATGATCGGGTGACCGGCAAGCTCTCGACGTTTGCGCCTCGAGCATCGGTGATCCATGCTGATATCGATCCGGCGGAGATCGGCAAGAACCGGCACGCTGATATCCCGATCGTCGGAGATGTAGCGGAGGTTATCCCCGAACTCGTTACCGCTATTGAGGCCGAACTCGGTGAGGGTTCCTCCTTTGACTACGCGGACTGGTGGGGGCAACTCAATCGACTGCGCGAGACGTACCCGCTTGGCTACGACCTCCCCGACGACGGCTCCTTGTCTCCGCAGTACGTGATCGAGCGACTAGGCAAAATCTCCGGACCAGAGTCGATTTATGCCGCAGGTGTCGGCCAGCACCAGATGTGGGCGGCGCAATTCATCGGATACGAGCACCCCGGTACCTGGCTCAACTCAGGTGGGTTGGGAACCATGGGGTACGCGGTGCCTGCGGCGATGGGTGCGAAGGTCGGGCGCCCCGACACCACGGTGTGGGCGGTGGATGGCGACGGCTGCTTCCAGATGACCAATCAGGAGTTGGCAACCTGCGCGATCAACAACATCCCGATCAAGGTTGCATTGATCAACAATGCGAGTTTGGGCATGGTGCGCCAATGGCAGACGCTGTTCTATAACGAGCGTTACTCCAACACTGATCTGCATTCGCATTCCTTCCCGGATTTTGTGAAGTTGGCAGAGGCCTATGGGTGCTACGGCTTGCAGGCCACCAGCGCCGATGAAGTCGATGCCATCATCGAAAAGGCGATGGGCATCAACGACGCCCCCGTCGTGATCGACTTCCGAGTCCACAAGGACGCCATGGTCTGGCCGATGGTCGCGGCAGGTACCAGCAATGACGACATCATGGTGGCTCGCGCCATGGCTCCAGAGTGGGGAAGTGACGACTAATGACCCGACACACTCTGTCTGTTTTAGTTGAAGACAAGCCCGGCGTGCTCGCGCGCGTGGCCAGTTTGTTCTCGCGTCGTGGCTTCAATATCGAGTCCTTGGCAGTTGGTCCTACCGAGTTGCCGGAGGTCTCTCGCATGACGATCGTCGTCAATGTCGATCGCCTGCCGTTGGAGCAGGTGACGAAGCAATTGAACAAACTCATCAATGTCCTGAAGATTGTTGAACTCGAAGAGGAGTCTTCGGTCCAGCGCGAGATCATGCTGGTCAAGGTCAAGGCGAATCTCGATACCCGCTCACACATTTTGGAAACGGTTCAGTTGTTCCGGGCGAAAGTGGTGGATGTCGGCACCGATGCGGTGACGATCGAAGCCACAGGTGCGCACGACAAACTTGAGGCTCTCTTGCGGGTTGTGGAGCCTTTCGGGGTCACGGAGTTGGTGAAGTCCGGTCTCGTGGCGGTTGGCCGCGGCTCGCGGTCCATCAGTGAGCGCACGCTGCGTCCGGTCGACCGCTCGGCGTGATCGTCGTCACCCACCGGTAATCTTCCACCCACCCATCGATCAAGGAGTGAGCCAACGTGGCTGAAATGTTCTACGACGACGACGCCGATCTGTCGATTATCCAAAACCGCAAGGTGGCCATCATGGGCTTCGGCAGCCAGGGGCATGCCCACGCGTTGTCGTTGCGGGACTCGGGTGTTGATGTTCGGGTAGGACTGAAGGAAGGCTCCCAATCGCGCGCCAAGGCCGAAGAGGAGGGCCTTCGTGTGGTCGATCCGGCGACGGCGGCTGCTGAAGCCGACGTCATCATGGTGTTGGTACCCGATCCCGCCCAAAAGAAGCTCTATGCCGAGGCAATCGCTCCCAATTTGAAAGATGGAGATGCGCTGTTCTTTGCTCATGGCTTCAACATTCGCTTTGGCTTCGTGAAGCCACCGGCGAATGTCGATGTATGCATGGTTGCCCCTAAGGGCCCAGGTCACCTCGTGCGGCGTGAATACGTTGCTGGACGCGGCGTTCCGGTTCTCGTGGCGGTTGAACAAGACGCGACAGGCAATGCGTGGGCGCTGGCGCTGTCCTACGCGCGTGCGTTAGGCGGATTGCGGGCTGGTGGAATCAAGACCACCTTCACCGAGGAAACCGAGACTGATCTGTTCGGCGAGCAGGCCGTGCTTTGTGGTGGAGCCAGTCAACTGGTCATGTATGGATACGAAACCCTCGTCGAGGCTGGCTACCAGCCCGAGGTCGCCTACTTCGAGTGTTTGCACGAACTTAAGTTGATCGTGGACCTGATGTACGAAGGTGGCATCGCCAAGCAACGCTGGAGTGTGTCCGATACTGCTGAATACGGCGATTATGTATCGGGTCCCCGCGTTATCGATCCACACGTGAAGGAAAACATGCAGGCGGTGCTGGCCGACATCAAAAACGGTGCTTTTGCTCAGCGCTTCATGGATGACCAGGAGGCTGGCGGTCCTGAGTTCAAGGCGTTGCGCGAGAAGGGCGAGAAGCACCCCATCGAAGCGGTTGGTCGCAAACTGCGCACGCTGATGAGTTGGGTCAAGGGTGATGACGACTACGTCGAGGGCAGCGCAGCGCGCTGATCACCTGGACCATGCCGGGTAAGACTGGAGACGCCAAGACGTGTTCGTCGTGTGGTCGGCAGATGGCGTGGCGAAAGTCCTGGGAGCGCAACTGGGACGAGGTGAAGTACTGCTCGGAGGCTTGTCGTAAGCGGAAGATAAGTCCAGTCGATGTGGAACTCGAGCACCGCATTCTGGCAATCCTTGACAGCCGTAAGTCCGGTGCCAG
>DASYOJ010000025.1:0-1676 GCA_036007925.1 Candidatus Nanopelagicales bacterium | reverse complement strand
TGGTGATCCCGGCGACATCGTCGAGGTCAAGGACGGCTACGGACGTAACTACCTGCTGCCCCGCGGTCTGGCGATCGGTTGGACCAAGGGCGGCGAGAAGCAGGTGACGCAGATCAAGCGGGCCCGCAAGTCCCGCGAGATCCGCAACCTCGATCACGCCAAGGAAATCAAAGCAGACATCGAGGCGCTCACGATCAGCGTTCCGGCTAAAGCTGGCGAGAGCGGCAAGCTCTTCGGTTCGATCACCAACGCCGACGTCATGAACGCGATCAAGGCAGCCGGCGGTCCGCTGGTGGAAAAGCGCAGTGTGCGCTTGCCTTCAGCGATCAAGCAGACCGGCAAGCACAAAGCTGCGATCGAGCTGCACCCCGATGTGGTGGCGAACGTAACGATCGAGGTCGTCAGCAACTAAGTACACGAACATCGCACGTAAGCGAAGGGGCGCGGGAATATTGCTGCGCCCCTTCGCTGGTCCATGCGGATGTGCTCCAGTAATCGCTGCCATTCACCGAATGTGCTGGATATCCGCACCAGGGCACGGGAGGATGAGGCGCCCGATCCCCTCGGGCACCGAAAAGGCTCGTCCTGAGGAGGAAACGTGAGTTTCGGTCAATCTGTTTCGTACTGTCTCAGCAACTACGCCAACTTCAACGGCCGTGGCCGCCGCTCGGAGTTTTGGTGGTTTTACGTGTTCGTCGTCATCGTCTCCGCAGTTGTGCAAGGCCTGTTGGCGGCCATCTTCGGTGCGGACTCCGGTCTCTACATCGTGCTCGGTGGTTTGGTGGGCCTCGCGCTGGTGATTCCGCTGTATGCAGCAGGCGCCCGACGCCTTCACGACACCGGCAAGAGCGGCTGGCTGCAGTTGCTGGTGTTGATCCCGTGCATTGGCTTGATCGTCTTGATCGTCTTCTGGGCGCAGGCCGGTCACCCAGCCGAAAACCAGTACGGCGCTCCCGTCGCTTGATTCACCCTCCCCGTTGCTGCGTCACACGTGGTCGCCACATCGCTCCGATCGCGGCCACAACCGCCGCAGCAACGGGGGAAGGGGCTAGCGCTCCAAACGAACCGGCAACTGAGCCATCAGCCCGTCGGCCGCCCGCTCGATCATCGCCAGCACATCGCTAAAGCCGTCCACTCCGCCGTAGTACGGATCGGGCACATCCAATTCAGGATCGGGCGCCACCACGTGCGCCAACGCCGGATCGAAGCTGCGGAACATATGCAGATCCGGTTGCGAGCCACTCATCGCGGCCATCGCCGCCAGGTTCTGATAATTCGATGAGTCCATCGCGAGCACCAAGTCCAACTCGGCGAACCAATCGTGAGTGATTTGTCGCGCGGTGTGTCCGTCTAAGGCGTAGGCATTCGCCGCCAGCGTGGATAGCGATCGGGGGTCGGCTCCGTGGCCCAGATGCCAGTCCCCGGTTCCGGCGGAATCAACAACGACGACGCCCCCAAGCCCTGCCGCCTCTACGCGATGCCGGATCACCGCCTCGGCGATCGGCGAGCGGCAGATATTGCCCAAGCACACGGCGGTGATGCGGTAGGTGTCGGTGGTGGGCACGCCAGCATGCTAGCCGCGGGCGAACCAATTCTTTTCCACAGGGTTGGGATGAAATTCACGAGGGAATCCGGGGTTTCTAAGCCGTCGTCGTCATTATTTCCCCAAGAGATCC
>DASYOJ010000024.1:0-3050 GCA_036007925.1 Candidatus Nanopelagicales bacterium | reverse complement strand
CAAGCCTGTTGTCATCGATCCGGTGACCGACGGTGGGGTGCCGGAAGGCTCGACCGTCACGAGCGTTGAACCCAACCGCGATGGTCGCGTGCAGATCGTGGACGAAGGCGTGAAGTTCACGCCGAAGCCGGGCTTCATCGGAACCACCGATCTGACCTTCACCGTCACCACACCCGAGGGCAAGGAGCAGCTCACCGAGGTAAGCGTTGCCGTCGGCAAGGAACAGTCGGTGATCACTCGCGGTTGGAAAGCGCCTAAGAAGCTGCGGCCCGGGGTGAACCACTGGGGTCCGGGCACGTTCGTAACGAACGCCGGCCGGGCTGCCGAGGTGGACGTGCAGTGCTTGCGCATCCTGCGCAACATCTCCGGTGAGCCCGATCCGAAATGCTCGGTCACGGTCGGTAAGACCGGCACCTTCATCAACGTGAAGGTATACGAGCCGACCGCGGTGATCGTGACGATGACGGCGCCGAAGAAGGGCAACTACCTGCCGCTCGACGAGGAGTACGTCTACCGCGTCGACAAGTAACCCCGACTCCCCTTCCCCGATGCGGCGTCAGGTGTGGCCGCGATTCGGACGAATCTGCGGCCACTACCGCCGCCGCATCGGGAGGAGACCTTGCGCGAGCGCTGCGCCCAGGATCACGAGCACTGCTCCAACCGGCTCGTTCCAGGTGATGCGCTCACCGAGCACGATCGCGCCAACGATGATCGCGACCACGGGCGTTAAGTACGTGACGGTGCTCGCCGTCGTTGCATCACTGCGCTGCACCACCAGGAAGTTCAGCACGTAGGCGATACCGCTCCCCAGCGCACCCAGCGCGATCAAAGACATCAACGACGACGAACTGACCTGCGCAACACCTTCGCGGGTGATACCCGTGATCGCCACAACGGGTGCGGTGACGATAAGTCCACCGATCATCATGCCGGTGGCGAGCGCGATCGGTTGTGGTGCTGCGTGCTCACGAGTGCCGGACAGATAACGCCGTGCGAACGGGAAGGCGGTGCCGTAACACGCGATCGCAAACACCAGCGCCGCAATGCCGATCAGGTTGCCGCGTTCTTCGACCGTCACCAGATTCCACACCCCGACCACCACGAGGATGCCGAGGAATCCCAGCAGTAATCCGATGATGCGGCGCCTGGTTGGCTTCTCCTCCGGGAACGCGATCATGATCGCCAGCAGCGTCATCAGCGGTGTCGCGCCATTGAAGATTCCCGCCAGCGCACTGGTCACGTACTGCTGCCCGAAGGCGAACATCATCCACGGCACCGACGTCCACAGCATCGACGCGACGAACACGTACTTCCACGACCAGCGCGGCAGGATCGGCGTTCGGGTGATCAAGCTGACGAGGATCAAGGTGATCGCACCGAACGCGATCCGAGTGAACGCGACACCTGCCGGGGTGAAGGACTCCAGTCCCACCTCGATGAACAAGAAGGAACTGCCCCAGATCAGCGCGAGAGTCAGATAGAACGGCAGCCAGCGCCCGCTCCTTCCCCGTTGCGGCGTCAGGCGTGGCCGCGATTCGGCCGAATCTGCGGCCACTACCGCCGCCGCATCGGGGAAGGGGTCGGGGGGCGTGATTCGGAGGCGAGGAGGGACTCCTTGACCTCCAGGCCCCAGCCGAAACCGCCGAGGCTGCCGTCGGTGCGGATCACCCGGTGGCACGGGATCGACAACGGAACCCGGTTCGCCCCGCATGCGCTACCCACCGCGCGGATCGCTGCGGGTTCGCCGATCTCCTCGGCGATGTCGGCGTAGGTGCGGGTTTCGCCGTAGGGGATCTCGCGCAGCGCCGCCCACACCCGCGCTTGGAACGCGGTGCCGCTGACGTCCACCGGGAGGTCCGGCGCGGGTTTACCTTCGGCGATGAGACGCAGCGCGTGCATCACATCGCGCATCGCTTCATCGTCACGCTCGAGGAGCGCGTGCGGGAACTCCTCGCGGATGCGCACCTCCTCATCGCCCGCGCCAGCACCGGGATGGGTGAGGAAGCAGATGCCGCGCGGTCCGGCCACACAGGTCAGCGTGCCCACGGCGGAATCACACGAGGACCACAGCAACAGATGCTGCGGGGCGCCTGCGGCGAAGTCCGACGGTGTCATGCCCAGGCGGCTCGATGCCTGTTCGTAGAAAGCGCGCACCGACCCGTAGCCGGCGTCGTAGATGGCATCGGTCACCGAACTCGAGGCACGCAATGTGTGGCGGGCATTCATCGCGCGCACGCTCGCGCCGTATTGACGCGGGGAAACCCCGAGCACTTCCTCGAAGTCGCGTTGCAACTGCCGCGTGCTGCAACTGGCGAGCCCGGCGAGTTCGGCAAGTGGCAGCGGTCCGCCGGCGCTATGCATCGCGCGGCACGCGATCGCCACGCAGTTCCCGGGTGCATGCACGGGGCTCACGCTAGAGGTCCGCGGGTTCGGGCTCACTCCGGTTCACGCCACGGCCCTTCTCGCGGCCGATCGATTCACGCGTGACGAGCACAGTGCGCGAGAGCATCGATGCGATCGACCGATGCCGCCGGGTGCGCCAGGACACGAGTGCTTCGATCGGCAAGATCACCAGTAATGCAGGTAGGCCGAAGAACGAGACGGGCAACCAGCGCACCATCCACCGCACCAGGACCGACCAGAGTGCGGCCGGTTGCTGCGGGTCCTTGATGCGCACTACGGCCACATGCACCGAAGCCAAGCCCGGGCTCGCGCGGTCATCGCGCAGCATCGGGATGAACGCGAACAGCGTGAACGTCACCAGCGTGACCATCACTTCGAACACGTACGGGGAGTTGAGATCGATGATGCCCTGCAGCATCGGGTTGACGGTGAGGAATACCGCGAGCTGCACGACGAGGTAGATCTGTACATCGAGCAGCACACCCACCGCCTGACGCATCGGGCTTGGCGGCCCGGGGTCGGCTTCGCGGTGCGGCGTCGGATCGGGCAACACCCGGCGCAAGGCGAGACCAACGAACCACCCGAGCACACCGCCGCTGGTGTTCGTGATGACGTCGTCGATATCTGCAAGGCGATACGGACACTCG
>DASYOJ010000023.1:0-2186 GCA_036007925.1 Candidatus Nanopelagicales bacterium | reverse complement strand
TCGTGCCAATCGATGGTGAGGCGACCGGAATCGTTGACCTCACCGATCACTACGGCTTCAACGTCCCACTTCTTGCAGTGCTCCAGGAAAGCGTCGATGTTCTTCGGTTGCACGATCGCGCACATGCGCTCCTGCGATTCGCTCATCAAGATCTCTTCGGGGCTAAGCGTGGGATCACGCAGCAGCACCCGATCAAGCCAGACGTGCATGCCGCCTTCACCGTTGGAGGCGAGCTCACTCGTGGCGCACGAGATCCCCGCGCCGCCGAGATCCTGGATTCCTTCGACCAGGCCGGACTTCAACACCTCGAGCGTTGATTCGATCAGCAGTTTCTCCATGAACGGATCGCCCACCTGCACGCTCGGGCGCTTGGCTGGGCCTTCGTCATCGAAGGTCTCCGATGCGAGCACCGACACACCACCGATGCCATCGCCACCGGTGCGCGCGCCATAGAGAACAACAAGGTTGCCCACACCCTTTGCGCTCGCCAGATGGATGTCCTCGTGCTTCATCGCACCCACACACAGTGCATTCACCAGCGGATTACCGGAGTAGGAATCGTCGAACACGATCTCCCCGCCGATGTTGGGCAATCCGAGGCAATTGCCGTAACCACCGATACCCGCAACAACTCCGGGCAGCACACGTTTGGTGTCCTCGGCATCCGCCGGACCGAAGCGCAGCGGATCCATCACCGCTAGTGGCCGCGCACCCATGGACAAGATGTCGCGCACGATGCCGCCCACACCGGTAGCTGCACCCTGGTACGGCTCTACGTATGAGGGATGGTTGTGGCTTTCCACCTTGAAGGTAACTGCCCAACCATCACCGATGTCCACCACACCAGCGTTCTCACCGATGCCAACCAGTAGCGCGTCGGTTTCCGGCTTCTTGTCACCGAACTGACGCAAGTGCACCTTCGATGACTTGTACGAGCAGTGCTCACTCCACATCACCGAATACATCGCGAGCTCGCTGCTGGTGGGTCGGCGCCCGAGGATGTCGCGAATGCGCTCATACTCATCGGGCTTCAGGCCCAACTCACCGTACGGCTGCTCCGCATCCGGTGTTTCCTCTGCGCGATCAACTGTGTCGATCATCGGTGCGCTCCAGACAACAACGACGTCATTACCGAGGCGAAGAAGAACACGCCATCAGTACTGGGGCCCGTCAGATCCTCAATTGCGTGTTCAGGGTGCGGCATCAGCCCCACCACATTGCCGCGCTCATTACAGATGCCAGCGATATCGCGGTAGCTGCCGTTGGGATTGACCTCGAGGTAGCGAGCGATCACCCGACCCTCGCCTTCGAGCCGATCCAACGTGGCTTCATCGGCCACGTAGCCGCCCTCGCCGTTCTTCAGCGGAATCACGATCTCCTGCCCCGGCGCGAAGTCGCGCGTCCAATCCGATGAAGTGTTCTCGATGCGCAGCCTTTGATCACGGCAGATGAAGTGCAGGTGATCGTTGCGCGTCAACGCGCCGGGCAACAGGTGCGTCTCGCACAAAATTTGAAAACCGTTGCAGATGCCCAGCACCGGCATCCCACCGTTCGCGGCCTCGACCACCTTCGTCATCACCGGTGCAAAGCGCGCGATCGCCCCGCAGCGCAGGTAATCGCCGTAGGAAAAGCCTCCCGGCAGCACCACCGCATCGACCTTCTTCAGATCATCATCTCCATGCCACAGCGCAACAGGAGTACCTCCGGCAACGCTCACCGCGCGCGCAGCGTCGGCGTCGTCGAGTGAACCGGGGAACGTGACGATGCCGATCCGAGCGCTCACGCGCGGGCCTCGTCGTCGTTAACAACGCTCATCCGGTAGTCCTCGATCACCGGATTGCTGAGCAACTCACTGGCCAACTGCTCGAGCTTCGCGCGCCGCGCATCATCGAGTTCACCGTCGATGTCGATCACGAACTGCTTGCCCTGGCGAACATCGGTAACCCCGGACAGACCCAACCGACCGAGCGCACCCTGCACAGCGCGACCCTGCGGGTCCAAGATCTCCGGCTTGAGCATGACGTCGACTATGACGCGAGCCACGAGCACTCCATCCCTGGTAAGAAAAAGCGATTTGGGAAGGCCCTCAGCCTATCCCTGCGGCAGTAACTCAAAGGCGAGGCCGGATTGCGTTGTAACCGCTCGAAAGTCGCGTTCGTCGAATGTGGCGATTTGCCGGGTGCCGA
>DASYOJ010000022.1:0-6022 GCA_036007925.1 Candidatus Nanopelagicales bacterium | reverse complement strand
CCGTGTTCGGCGCAAAAGTCCAGCATCTCTTGGGTTTCCAGGATGCCGCCCACCGTCGAGCTCGCCAGATTACGACGCTGCCCGTTGAGCAAGAACACGTTCACCTCGAGCGGCTTATCCGGCAGACCCACGTACGCCATGGTGCCGTCGGTCGTGAGCAGATTCATGACCGGACCCAAATCGATCGGCGCGGAGACAGTGTTGACGATCAGATCGAAGGTCATTGCCTGATCCTTCATCGCCTCGGCATCGGACAGCAGGAGGAAGTGGTCGGCACCGAGGCGTTTGGCATCGGCCTCCTTGCTGGGTGAGTGCGAGATCAAGGTGACCTCGGCGCCCATGGCATGGGCGTGCTTGACGCCCATGTGGCCGAGTCCACCCAGGCCCATGATCCCGACCTTCTTGCCCGGGCCGGCTTGGAACTGGCGCAAGGGTGCGTACACCGTGATGCCGGCACACAGCAGAGGTGCTGCCGCGTCGAGTTCGATCCCTTCGGGGATACGTAGGACGTAGTGCTCCTTGACGACGATCGCGCCGGAGTAGCCGCCGTAGGTGGGTTGACCGTCGTAATCAAGACCGTTGTAGGCGGGCACGAAACCTTTGAAGCAGTAGTTCTCCAGATCGTTCTTGCAGTTCTCGCACTGCATGCAGCTATCGACGTAGACACCGACTCCCGCGCGGTCACCCGCGGAGAACTTCGTGACGTCCGACCCGACCTCGCGCACGATCCCAGCAATTTCATGGCCGGGCACCATCGGGAAGATCGATTCGAACCACTCGTTGCGCGCCTGGTGGATGTCGGAGTGACAAATACCCGAGTACTTGATGTCGATGAGGACATCGTCGGGTCCTAGCTCGCGGCGCTCGATGGTGTGCGGCTCAAGTGCTGCACCGGGTGTCATAGCGGCATAGGCGGATGTGCTCACGGATGTCTCCTTAGTGGGGTGTGCTGATTTCGAGGGCTTGCTCGAGGGCTTGATGCATGACGTCAGCATCGAGGGTGTGCCCGGTCCACAACCGTGCATTGACGAGTGCTTGGTTCACCAGCATGCCAAGTCCGGTGAGCGGAACACAGCCGGCCGCCTGCGCCGCCTGCAACCAGAGCGTCATGGGTGGATTGGCGACGACATCGGCCACCACCATGCCGGAAGCAAAGGTGCTCGTATCGACATCGAGGGTTTGATCGGCATGGGGGTGAAAGCCCAGCGAGGTCGCATTGATGACGATGGTGCTGCCCTCAGGGATCGCGAAGTTAGTCGTCCACGGCTCGAAGCGAGCACTGGCGGGGGTTTGGGAGTCCACGAGCGCCGCGAGCTGCTCACCTCGCGCGCGGGTGCGATTAACGATGGTGATGCTGGTAGTTCCTGCGAGGGCCGATTCCACGGCGATGGCCCGAGCAGCCCCACCGGCACCGAAGATGACCATCTGCGCGCCAGAGGGGTCTTTCACGGTGCGCAGCGCCTCCACGAAACCTTGCCCGTCGGTGTTTTCACCGGTCAGGTGGCCGTCGTTATTGATGACGGTGTTGACCGCACCGATGATGCGCGCGCTGGGAGCGAGTTCATCCAGAAAGCCCAGGATCGCTTCCTTGTGCGGAATCGAGCAGTTGAAACCGAGCCAGCCCATGCCGATGGCGCCGCGAACGGCGTCCGCGAGATGCTGCGGGGGAACCTCACAGTTGATGTATCGCGTATCCAGGTCAGCTGCGCGGTACGCCGCCTCCATGATCGCCACCGTGGGATTTTGTGCCGCTGAGGTCGAGAACGAACCAGTGAGTTCACTCAAAAATCCGGGCACCTGGCAAGAGTAGTGGTGCTGCTTGATGCATGCGATCGGTGCACCACAATGCTGTGCATGACGATTCGAGTGGGAGTAATCGGCACCGGGAATATCGGAACAGCGCACGCAATTTCGCTCGCGCGCGAAGTCTCCGGTAGCAGTGTTTCGGCGGTGTTTGACGTTGATACCGATCGTGCGCAGACGCTCGCCCGTGATCTTGACACCCGAGCCCTTCCCAGCGCCCAGGCGCTTATCGAGGACGACGACGTCGATGCGGTGGTGATCGCCAGCCCCGATGGTCTGCACGCTGAGCAGGCGCTCGCGTGTCTTGCCGTGAACAAGCCGGTGATGCTCGAAAAGCCGCTAGCGCCCACGCTTGAGGAAGCCAAGCAGGTACTCGACGCTGAGGTAGCAACGGGTCAGCGATCAATCATGCTTGGCTTCATGCGGCGCTTTGATCCCGGCTATGTGTCCTTGAAGTCCGCCCTTGACGCCGGGGAAGTTGGACACGCGCTGATCGTGCACAACATGCACCGCAACGCATTCGCGCCGTATGGCGTCAACAGCGCGATGAACATCGCGAATTCGGCTGTCCATGAGATCGACATCAATCGCTGGTTACTTGGCGAGGAATACGCCTCGGTGCAGGTGGTAACAGGTCGCTCCGGGCCGGACGTGCCCGAGGGGCAGCACGATCCGATGCTGATCACCTTCACCACTGCGTCAGGGGTACTGGTGCCCATCGAGTTATTCATGACGGCGCACTACGGCTACCAAGTGATCTGCCAGGTGGTGGGCTCCGATGGAGTCTTGGATATGGGAGATGGAACTTTCATCACCCGTTTCGCAACCGGAGTGCGCGGGCAGGACATTCCCGAGCAGTGGTTGGGCAGATTCGGGGACGCGTATCGGGCGGAACTGCAGGCGTGGATCGATTCGATCCGTGGGCTCAGCGGCCCGGCAGGCGCCTCGACCTGGGATGGGTATGTGGCGGCTTTGTCGTCGTTGGCGGCTGTGCAAGCCCTGACAAGCAACGGGGCGGTGGGTATCGAACTACCCGACCGCCCCGCGCTGTACAGCTAGCCAAGATCGCTACACCGGAACGTTCACCGGCCCGAGTGTCTGTTCGCTCTCGGGAACTTGCAGGGCTCCGGTCATGATCGCCACTGCGTCATTCATCGAGTGAGACTTCGGGGTGATAACCGCGGCCCGTTGTCCCAGGCGCTGGACGTGGATGCGGTCAGCCACCTCGAATACCTGCGGCATGTTGTGCGAGATCAAGATGACCGAGATACCGCGCTTGCGCAGATCCTGGATCAAGTTCAGCACCTTCGCTGACTCGCGAACGCCGAGGGCCGCGGTGGGCTCGTCGAGGATGATCACCTGGCTACCGAAGGCCGCAGCGCGAGCGACCGACACCGCTTGGCGCTGACCACCGGAGAGGGTTTCCACCGACTGCGTGATGTTCTGCACCGTCATGATGCCCAGGTCCTGCAGGTGCTCCCCGGCTTCCTTGCGCATGCGCTTCTTGTCGAGGGTGCGAAAGACTTTGCCGAGGATCCCGGGCTTGCGCAGTTCGCGACCGAGGTACAAGTTGGCGGAGATATCCAATGCGGGCGCAACAGCCAAGGTCTGGAACACGGTCTCCACACCGTGCTCGCGGGCTTCGTGGGTGCTCTTGAACTCGACCTTTTCCCCTTGCACCCACATTTCCCCTTCATCAGGAGTGTGGGCTCCGGCGAAGCACTTGATGAGCGTCGACTTGCCGGCGCCGTTGTCACCGATGACGGCGAGGACCTCACCGGGGTAGAGATCGAAATCGGCGTGGTTGAGGCCGGTGACGCTGCCGAATCGCTTGACGAGATTACGACCCTTGACGATGGGTTCCATGCTGCTGGGCGTGCTCATGTCTTCACCTTCCGGATCCACTGATCCACGCCGACAGCGAGGATGACGAGTAAGCCGATAGCGGTCGTGCGGTAGGCCTGGTCGACGCCGGCAAGGGACAGCCCCATCTCGACGGCGTTGACGATCATGGCGCCGATGAGCGATCCGATCACCGCCCCACGGCCACCGAACAGCGACGTACCGCCGATCACCACCGCGGTGATGGTCTGCAAGTTGAGCATCGGATCGACGTTCGGGCTGGCCGAACCCACACGGCCGATGGTGATCCAGGCGGCGATACCCATCACCACGCCGGCCACCAGGTAGACGCTGAACAGTACGCGCTTGGTGTTGATACCGGTGAGCTGCGCGGCCACCGGGTCATCACCCACGGCGTAGACATGGGTGCCCCACGCGGTGTTCTTCAAGATCCAGGCGAAGAGCAAGTACAACAAGAACATCGTGACGACGCCGAAACTGAAGTTGAAGGGTCCGACGGGGAAGGACTCACCCATGAACTTCATGGTTTCGGGCATTTCCGGGCCCTGGATGGTGCGCGCCTTGAACAAAATCAAGGTCAAGCCCATGAAGACACTCCAGGTGCCCAGGGTGACGATGAACGGTGGCAAGTTGAATTTAACGATTAGGAACCCGTTGACCGCTCCGGCAGCCGTTGCGGCCATGATGCCCAAGATGATGGCCAGGAAAGGGTTCTGCCCGGCGATGGGGAGCACATTCGAGGCCGTTGTGTAGACGGCGAAGTTCGCCATCAACATCTGGCCGAAGATCATGATCGCCCCGATGGACAGGTCGATACCCGCCGTCAAGATGATCAAGGTCTGAGCAATGGCAAGCGTCCCGACGATCACCGTTTGTTGGATCATCAGGGAAACTGTGTTGGGCAGCAGGAACCGCTCGTTGACGAGTCCGAAGACAACGATGACGGCTACAAGAACGATGAGGGAACTCAGCCAGGGGTAGCGGTGCAGCGTCATCTGGATGCGTTGCACGCGGCTTCGCTTGGTGGTGAATTCCTCGTCGAGGTCGTAGTCCGGGGTGGCTGGTGCGCTCACCGGGGGGCCTCCATATGTGCGGGGGTGTGTCGAACAGATCGGGTCTGGTCGAGTGCGGATACTTCCGGGCCATAGGCCTTGGCGTCCTGTGGCGTCATGGGTTAAGCGGAGTGTAAGGAAGGTTTGCGGTTCGTGCTTGGCTTTCGATAATCCCCCGAGTGCAACCGAGGGGCAGCAGCAAATGCTGCTGCCCCTCGGCGCGATCTAAACGCTCGGGGTTTAGCCCCAGGCGTTGTCGATGCAGAACTGCGAGGACTCCTGCGGAGCAGCAGTCACGGTGTCCTGCGGATCGTCGGTGCACAGCGTCACACCGGTGTCGAAGAACTCGCCGTTAGCCGAGGTGTTCTCCGGGGCCGGGCCGCCATCAGCGATCGTCTTGATCGCCTCGACACCGAGGCTGGCCATCAGCAGCGGGTATTGCTGCGAGGTGGCCTGGATGGTGCCGTCCTGCACAGCCTGGACACCTGCGAGACCGCCGTCGACGGACACGATGATGACGTCCTCACCGACGGTCTTGCCGGCAGCCTCAAGGGCAACGGCAGCACCGAAGGCGGTGGGCTCATTGATCGTGTAGACGACGTTGATGTCCGGGTTGGCAGCGAGGCAGTTCTCCATACCGGAGCGGCCGCCCTCTTCGTTGGCGCCAGTTGCCTCGAGGCAGGCGATCTCGTAGTTGCCACCGGCTCCGGTGGTGTACGAGCCGCTCTCAGCTGGGCTGGTCATGTCCTCAAGAACCGGAACATCGATGCCCATGCCGATCAGGAAGCCGTTCGCGCGGCAGTAATCCACCGAGACAACGCGATCATCGAAGATCACGAGTTCGGCGATGACGGCGTCTTCACCGTTCAGTGCGCCAGCGGCCCACTGACCAATGGCTTCACCGGCGAGGCAGTTGTCGGTCGCGAAGGTGATGTCCACGACGTCCGGCGGATCGGTCGGGGTGTCCAGTGCGATGACGTACAGACCGGCCTCGCGAGCGCGGCTGATGGCGTCGTTCACGTTGACGGACATCGGGGTGATCAGGATGCCGGCTTGGCCCTGAGCGATGGCGTTCTCGATCAGGTCGATCTGGCCCTGGTCGTCGCCCTCTTCCTGGCTGGAGCCGACGGTCAGGTCGACGCCGTTCTCTTCGGCGGCCTGACGGGCGCCTTCTTGCATAGCCACGAAGAACGGGTTGGTGGAGTCCTTGGTGATCAAGGAGACCGCAACGGTGCCGCCTTCGCTGCCACCCTCGTCGCCACCGGATTCTTCGGTGGTCTCTTCGGTGGTCTCCTCGGTGGCGG
>DASYOJ010000021.1:0-3396 GCA_036007925.1 Candidatus Nanopelagicales bacterium | reverse complement strand
TGATGTAGGCAACGATTACTGGTTGCCTCAGAAGTTTCGCCAGTCCCCCGACCACCGCAGCAAGGACCAAGATTGCGGCTATTTGCTCGAACTCAGAGCCGAACATTTCACGAGTCTAGGCCACTTCTAGATGCGTCCCTGGAGTGCCCGCGTACGCTGGAATCATGCGCTGGTTCTTGTCCTTGATCACAGCTGCGCTGCTCGTGCTCATTCCCGCATCGGGGGCGGCCGGCCATGCCAGTTTGACCTCCACTAGTCCCGCAGACGGGGCCGAGTTGGCGCAGGCCCCACAAAGCGTCGTCCTAACCTTCAGCGAGGAGTTGCTCAACGAGCTCGTGGAAGTCTCCATCCTCGATGCTGCCGGGGAACTGGTGATGGCAACCGAGGCCGAGCAGACGCCTCCCCCGGGAACCGACGTCATCGTCCCGTGGCCGGCAGATCTACCTCCTGGGCAGTACTCGGTTGCCTTCCGGGTGGTTTCCGAGGACGGGCATCCGGTAACCGGTCAGGTCGGCTTCAGCTACACACAGGCCGCCGAACCGGCCGAGCCGACCGTAGAGCCCGCAGACAGCCCCACGGCTGAACCCACCGCCGAGCCCACCACGGCGCCGTCGGCAACACCCGAGGCCGCGGTCAGCGAAGTGGAGCCGGAAATCTCCCCCGAACCGATCGCTGCCGATAACGCAGACGAACCGAGTAACTCCCTGATCGGGCCACTTCTGATCGCAGGCGCTGTGATCGTGGGTGTTGGTGTGGTCATCTCCGTCGTGATGCTCGCCCGATCCCGGCAATAGGCCTCTGCCATGTCCACTTCCGTTCGCACCCGCAACGATTCGGCTGCACTGACGAGATCGCGGTTACTCGGCATCGCTCTCGGTCTGATCGCCGTAGCGGTGTCCGCAGCGGCGGTCGGTCTGGTTGTTGCCGGCGGGACATACGAATCGCTACCTGGACTTGCCGATCCGGGAGCACTCGTCACGTGGGGTGCTCCCGTCACCCGGGTTCTCACCGATATCGCCGCCATCGCCACCGTCGGTCTCCTGCTCTCCGCGACCGCCCTTGCGCCCTCGGGGAAGAACGGTGTCCTGTCCCGAGTCGGTCGCACCGATTCGATCCGGGCTGCCTGGGCCGCCGGGATCTGGGCGGTGCTCGCAACTGCGCAGTTGTTCTTCCTCCTGGCCTTGGTGCTCGGGGTTCCCCTCGTTGATGCGCTGAACCCGGAGATCGTGTCCACGTATGCGAACGATCTCGACTCCACCCGTGCACTCCTGGTCATGGCGATCTTGGCCGTGGTCATCACCGTCGGAGCGATCACCGCGGCCACCACCGGGGCCACCGGTGCGTGGCTTGTCGTTGCCGTCGTCGCCGCGGCGCTTCCCGGACTCGCAGGGCACAGTTCCGCTCTTGGCGATCATGAGTTGGCCACCACCGCCGGAGTGACGCACATGGTCTCCGCGGTGCTGTGGGTAGGGGGACTCCTCGCCCTCACCGTCCACGCACTGCGGCGTGATGTTCCGCTCGAGCGGCCCGTCCAACGGTTTTCAACGATTGCTTTGACGGCCATCATTTTGTTGGCCGTTAGTGGTCTTGCGAACGCCTATACCCGGGTGGATGGGCTCGAACAGTTGCTCACCACCGGTTACGGCCAAGTGACCTTGATGAAAGTCTGGCTGCTCATCGGTCTCGGCGTTATCGGTTTCGTCTTGCGTAAACGAATCATCCCGCACTTGGGTAACGCTTCACGAGTGCGCAGCTTCCTTCGGGTTGCCGGCATCGAATTGACGATCATGGCCATCGCGATCGGACTCGGTGTCTCCTTGGCTTCGAGCCCCTATCCGCGAGAGGAACAACTACTGCCAAGTTTCGGCGAGACACTTTTGGGCTTCCCGTATCCGCCGGCCCCGACTATCGATTCCGTCGTTCTCGGCTTCAAATTCGACCCGCTGTTCTTCACAGCCAGCGTCGTCGTTGCGTCCCTGTACGTAATCGGCTACATCCGGGTACGACGAGCCGGAATCGAGTGGCCGATCTTGCGGTTGGTTTCCTTCCTCGCAGGCATCGGCGTGATCATCTGGACGACGAACGCAGGCATCGCGATCTACTCGCAGGTTTCCGTTGGTCTACACATGACGCAACACATGATCATGACGATGCTAAGCCCGATCCTGCTGGTGATGGGGGCTCCTGCCACCTTGGCCCTGCGCGCCTTGAAGCCCTCACGTGGCCATGAACGTGGGCCGCGCGAATGGCTCGTGTGGTTCCTGCACAGCCCGATCACCCGCGTACTCACCAACCCGTTCTACGTATTCATCGTGTACGTGATCGGGCTATACGGGCTTTACATGACCCCACTCTTCGGATGGCTCATGGGTTCGCACGTGGGCCACATCGCGATGCAAACGCACTTCATTCTCTCTGGCTACTTGTTCTATTGGGTGCTTATCGGCATCGATCCTCGACCACGCCCGTTGCCCTACTGGGGGCGGTTGATCCTGCTCCTCCTTGCATTGGCCGTTCACGGATTCTTCGCCGTCGCGATGATGATGGGCACGACTCCCATGGCAGTCGAGTGGTACGGAATCGTCCGACCGGAGTGGGTCACCGATCCACTGCGCGACACGTTGCTCGGTGGGCAAGTCGCCTGGGGGCTATCGGAGATACCGAGCGTCATTGTTCTGATCGCTATTGCCGTGCAGTGGTCACGCAGTGACGAACGCGAAGCCAAGCGCAAAGACCGCGCTGCTGATCGTGATGGCGACAAGGAACTTGATGAGTACAACGCCTACCTGCAATCGCTGCAAGTCCCTCGCTCATCGAACCCACCGCGCGATCACACTCCTAGCGCCACCTAGTACCACCAAGGTCCTCGAGCTCGTACCCTTCGTGGAGTCGGACCCACGGATAAGCGTTCGTATCCACTTGCATGCTGCGTCCGTTCACTTTCCACGCACCAGCCCACCACGCGAGCGCCACCTGCTGGAGCGCATACTCCTCCCGACCAAGTCGGTAAGACTCCTCCTCGCGCCCCGGTGCGTAGATCTGTCCGCTGCGGAAACGCAATTGCAGAGCACGGGTGTCATAGGCATGCGCCGCGAGGAATGTCCCCGCGTTGGTATCTGGCGCGGCATAAACATTTGCGAAGGCATCCACACCCACAAACGTTGCCGGACGACGAATCCCCCAACTCTCACCCATCGGGTAGTAGATCTGGCCGCCTGGCGCATACACGGTGCCACCGGGTGGTGCATACGGCGGGCTGGGGAAGTTCACGACCGCAAGCGCGCGGTAGACGATGTCGGCGTTGAGAAAAAGCGCCTCCGGCACAGACTGCCGCCCAGCACGTAACAAGGTTGCCGCCCACCACAGGTGCTGGACGTTTTGCGTGTAGTCCGGATT
>DASYOJ010000020.1:0-1874 GCA_036007925.1 Candidatus Nanopelagicales bacterium | reverse complement strand
TGTCGTGGGATGTCGGGAATATCGTGTCGGGAAGCGTTCCGCTCACCGCGTTCTCGGATTAGCATCAGATATGGCCGATGTCTGGGTGGTCAACAAGCCGGTCCAAGGTGCGGGTCGACCACCCGGACAACGGGGTTCATGGTTGCTACGCCGCTGATCGCGATCCAACCCTGACGCAAGTTCCGTTTCTTGGACAAGCGACAGTAGTTGACCTAGAAGGTCGAGATTCGGTTTACCGAAGGTGCGCCAGCGATTTGCCGACCGGGATGCCCTCGGGTTCGAAGTACCGCGCCGACGGCGCGAACTACCTCCTCCTGACGCTCCGGAGTCGACGCCGTTGCGATCACCGTCGCACTCGCCCACTTGGCGATCTGCACCGCGCATCGACCAACACCCTCGGGCCCGCGCCCTGTTTGCCGTCCTCGGTACCTGTGGATAACCGTTTGGTGATGTGAGCGGGCTGGCGCCACGCTTCGTTCGTGCATGCCTTCGTCGACGAATCATTCGGCACCATCGGGCAGGAGCGTTTGTACATCGTCGCGGCCGCATGCGTCGAGTCCAGTGACCTTGAGTTCTCTAGGCAAGCTCTACGTGACTTGAATCCCAGCGAAAGCAAACTCCACTGGCACAGGGAGCGCCCCCAGGCCAGGCGTGCTCTCCTCAGGGCTATGGCAGATCTCCCCCCTACCTACTTCACCGTTACTCGAATCTCCGTGGATGAGCGTCCCGAGCGTCAAAGGCGACTCTGCCTCAGGACATTGATTAATGAATTGAAGGGATCGGACCTAGGCCGCGCCGTCCTCGAGTCACGCGGCATCGCCGGGGATCGTCGAGACCGCGCCGCACTTGACTGGCAAGCCCGCACCGGCCCTTCCGCAGCCAGCATTCACCACAGTCTCGGCGTCGAGGAACCGCTCTTGTGGTTAGCCGACTTCGTCTGCGGGGCAACCTGGTCGCACTTCAACGGGAACGATTCTTACGTGTCGATTCTCGAGAAGATGAACATCACCAACCTGGAAGCATCGGGAACCTAGATGCGCTTGGAAAAGCGTCAGCCCCGGGCCCCGCAATCCCTGCGGGTGCACCGAGGCTTCCTTCTCAGCGAGTCCGAAGACCGCGAGCCCCCTTATGGTTTCACTCTCACAATTCAGTGTCAACATCGAATGAGCAGGCGCTCGTCCGATCCGGCTTCCTGCGCTTCATGCGCGGCCACGATCTCCTCGAGTTCGAAGTACCGCGCCGGCGGCATCGTCAGCGCACCCTCGGCCAGCGCCGATTCCACAGCCGAGACTGCAGCCGCGAACTTCTCTGCCGCCACGGTGTACAGCAACATGAACTCAAGGGTCATTCCTGCGGTCATGAGTCGCCTTCGGGGAATCACCGGATCGTCTCCATCGGCTGCATAGACCACGACGACAGTCCCAGGCTTGCTCACCTCGAGATCCATTTCGAGATTCGCCGGCAAGTTGACTTCGATGATTCGATCAACCGCGTCCACGGCTTCGCGGATGTCGAAGATGATGTCTGGATCGCGATAGTCGAAGACATAGTCCGCACCGGCGGCGCGTGCAACTTCCTGACGCTCCGGAGTGGACGCCGTTGCAATCACCGTCGCACCCGCCCACTTGGCGATCTGCACCGCGCATCGCCCGACTCCGCCAGCCCCGCCCTGCACGAGTACGACCTTGCCTTCGACAGGTCCGTCTCCGAGCACGCAGTAGGCGGCCGTGACCGCCGGCACACCCAAGGTCGCACCCAACTCCAGGTCGACAGCGGCAGGCAATGGACGCACCCGCGAAACATCCACCACGCAGTACTCCGCTGCGGTTCCGTACACGCTGTCGAACGACGCCATCATCACCCAGACCCGTTCA
>DASYOJ010000019.1:0-4377 GCA_036007925.1 Candidatus Nanopelagicales bacterium | reverse complement strand
TCTCTTCCGAGGCCCAAATGGCATCTTGGAGCATGCCCACGCCGTAGTCGGCGTAGTTGATGACGTTGAAGTCCTCCGGCTGGTAGAGCTCACCGGTGTCCGGGTTGATCGCTTCGAGCAACTGCGCGTACTCGTTGTAGGTCATAGCCTCGGCCGCGTCGATCTCACGGTTGAGCAGTGCGACCATGTCGAACTGCTGCTGGACGAGCTCGACGTCGCTAGCCGGGTCCAAGCCTTCCTTGGCCAAGGCAGCAAAGATCTCGTATTCGTTACCGAAGCCCCAGTTGCCGATCTTCTTACCGGCGAAATCTGCGGGAGATTCGATCCCCGAATCGGCCCACGCCACTTGGAGCGTGCCCGAACGCTGGAACACCTGCGCGATGTCCGTGATGCCCGCGCCTTGTTCGCGCGAGGACAGTGCCTTCGGCACCCACGCGATCGCAAAGTCCGATCCACCCTGAGCGAGAACGGTCTGCGGCACGATGTCCACGCCGCCTTCCAGGATTTCTACATCAATGCAGGCTGCCTCGTAGAAGCCCAAATCCTTCGCGGCGTAGTAGCCGGCGAACTGGGCCTGGACGAACCACTGCAACTGAATGCTTGCCGGAGTCAACTCCGCGCACTCTTCTTGTGGGTCGGAGGCCTCTTCTGCTTCGGTCTCCTCAGTGGCGGTGTCCTCTGCCGTTTCCTCGGCGGCGGTCTCCTCTGTCGTGGTGTCCTCAGAGCTCGAGTCCGAGCCTCCGCAGGCCGACAGCGCGAGAACACCGACAGCGGCCAGACTCGTAATTCGAGTCCACCGACTGCGTGCGATGTTGCGCATGCTTCCTCCTTCTATTGTCAGGCCGAACTGGTTCTGCCTGTCCAGGGTGTTGTCCATCTCTCCACGGCCACGACGATCAGATAGAAGATCAGGCCGGTGATGATGGCGGCAACTACGTATGCCCACGCTCGTCCGTAGGCGGTATTGGCAGCCGAACTTGCAATACGGCTCCCAAGTCCTTGTTGAGGCCCGCCGAAGTATTCGGCAACCAAAGCGGCGATGACGGCCAAAGGTGCGGCGACCTTCATGCCGGTGAAGAAAAAGGGGATGGCATTGGGGATACGCAGGACGCGCAGCACGGTGCGTGGCTGGGCGTTCATCGAGCGCATCAACTCCAACTGTGTTGGCTGTACTTGAATCAGGCCTCGGGTGATGTTCACCAGCATCGGGAAGAAGACGATGATGGCGGTGACCAGCACTCGGGGCGTGCGACTGGTGATGCTGAACATGTTGTTCAAGATCGGTGTCAAGGCAATGATGGGCACCGCGGCTAGCCCAGCGGCAAGGGGAGTGACCAAATTGTTAACGACGACGAAGCGCTGCGCGAGGAGAGCCATGACCAGTCCGGCGATTGTTCCGAACACAAGTCCGAAGAATGCCGTGGTGCCGGTGTAGTAGGCCGTCTGCCACATCAGGCCGATATCGCTGGCGAATTCTTGCCCGATCAACGATGGTGCTGGAAGTACGAACGGCTCGATGTCGCGCAGTACGACCAGGGCCTGCCAGGCACCCAGGAACGCGAGCGCGATCAGTACCGGAGGCCACAGGTACTTCAGGCGATCAGCCCACTGCTCGGACATCAGACCTCGCCCACTTTGGCGCGCAGGCCAGCACCGCCCACATGGCCGCGCAGGGCTTCGCGGACGGCGGTGACGGACTCATAGAAGGCCTCCGCCTCGCGAGTGTCTTCATCGCGGTCTATGCCTAGGGGGATATCCACGATGTCGGTGATGCGGCCGGGTCGCGGGGACATGACGACGACACGGTCGGAGAGATACACGGCTTCAGGGATCGAGTGCGTGACGAAGACGATGGACTTGCCGGTCTCTTTGCGGATGCGCAGGAGTT
Organism: Candidatus Nanopelagicales bacterium; assembly: GCA_036007925.1. Classification (GTDB taxonomy): domain Bacteria; phylum Actinomycetota; class Actinomycetes; order S36-B12; family S36-B12; genus S36-B12. The sequence continues at coordinate 2,489 of DASYOJ010000019.1, read as the reverse complement.
CGTTTTGCATCCGCTCGCGCGTCATCTCATCGAGTGCACCGAAGGGCTCGTCCATGAGCAATAGGGGTGGATCCACGGCCAAGGAGCGAGCAATCGCCACCCGCTGCTGCATGCCACCGGACAACTCCCAGGGGCGGTGCTCGGCGAAATCGGCGAGTTGGACCATCTCCAACAGTTCCATCGCTCGCGCCTTGCGCTTGTCCTTATCCAGACCCTGGAGTTCCAGCGGGAGTTCCACATTACGACGCACCGATCGCCAATCGAAGAGCGCGGCTTGCTGGAAGGCCATGCCGTACAACTGCTTCTCGCGGGCTTCGTGCGGTGTCACTCCGGCCACCTTCATGTGACCGCGAGTGGCGTCGGTGAGGTCGGCTATCACGCGAAGCAGCGTGGATTTGCCACAGCCAGATGGACCGATGAGGGAGATGAACTCGCCGGTATCGACAGTGAGGTGGACGTCTTGCAATGCGGTGACCTCGTTGGCCTGGCCCTCGTTGAAGATCTTCCACACGCCTTCGGCTTGCACGGCCTGTGTAGCCTGCGCGGTCGCGTTCTCACTCATGCGTTCTTCTCCTTGGGCAGGTTGCGAGTCAAGTAGACATCTAGTGCGGTCACGAGCGCCGCGACGAGCAGTCCCAAAGCGATAGCACCGAACACCGCCACATAGACCTTCGCCGGTTGTGAGGTGGTCTGACGGGCGTACTCGATCAGCAAGCGCCCGATCCCACCGCGTACGCCGGCAGAGATCTCCGCGACCACCGTGCCCACCACGGCCGCGGCAGCAGAGACCCGCAAAGCCGGGACCAGATAAGGGATAGACGAAGGGAACCGGAGTTTGCGCAGCATTTGACCGGGAGTGGCTGCATAGGACCGCATCAGTTCCAGCGAGGTGGGAGTCGGGGCTTGGAGTCCGCGCAAGGCACCGACGGACAAGGGGAAGAACGCCAGGTAGGCCGCGATGAACATCACCGAATAGGTGGTGGTCCATTGCACGGGACCGATCTCGATTCGGTTGCCAATCCCCACGATGAGCGGGGCCAGTGCGATCAGCGGCACCGTCTGCGAGGCGATCACGAAAGGCAGCAGCCCGCGTTCGGCGAACAAGAAGCGCTGCATGATCACGGCAAGCAGTAGACCGACGCTGACACCGATGATGAAGCCACCGAAGGCCAGTAGGAGGGATCGGAAGGCAGCGGAAACGACTGCATCGAGCACCGTGCTCTCTGAGCCACGAACCTCCGGTTCGCTCATTGCGCCGATCATCGTCCACACGTGCGGCATGGTGATGTCGGAGGTGTTGAACGGCAGAGGTAGGAAGGTCCCGAGCCACTTCACCAGCTCCCACATGACGACGACGATGCCGACCCCGGCCAGCGCCCACAGAGTGGAAATCCCACCGTTTCTCAGACGCCTGGCGAAGCCGCTCGAGCGCGCTGCACCCTCAGGTTGCTGGCGCTCAATGGTCGCAGCGTTGCTCACGTGTGTTTCTCCTCGATGTCTTGCATGTGTCCGTCAAGGAACGATGGGCACATGGGGTCCAGATCGGCTAGGACTTGGCGAGCACCGTCTCTTGAATGCCGGGGATGACCTTCTCGCCGTAGGCAGCCAACGTGGCGTCCTTGTTGTCGTGCTGCAGGTACACCGCGAACTGGTCGGTACCGAGGGCTTTGAGTTCCTCGAGGCGTCGGATGTGGTCTTCGGGGGTGCCGATGATGCAGAACCGATCGACGATCTCATCGGGCACGAAGTCCGCATGGGTGTTGCCGGCTTGACCGTGCTCGTTGTAGTCGTACCCCTTGCGATTCTTGATGTAATCCGTCAATGCCTGCGGAACGGCTCCGGACTCGCCATAGCGCTCGACGATGTCGGCCACGTGGTTGCCGACCATGCCGCCGAACCACCGCAGTTGGTCGCGAGCGTGATCGTTTTGCTCCTTCGAGCCGTCGGTGATGTATGCCGGGGCCGCCACGCAGTTGTAGACCGCGTTCTCGTCACGACCAGCGGCAGCAGCTGCCTGGCGCACCGTGCCGATGGTCCACTCGGCGATGGACGGATCAGCCAATTGCAAGATGAACCCATCGCCCACCTCACCGGTTAAGGCGAGAACCTTCGGCCCGTAGGCGGCCACCCACACCTCCGCCCGGGAATCCCCGGCCCACGGCAAGCGCAGCGTCGACTCTTTGTAGTCGATCGCTTCACCATTGACCAGACCCTTGAGGTCGATAACAGCTTGGCGCAGGTCGGCCACCGACACCGGCTTACCGTTGGTGACCCGCACGGCGGAATCACCGCGGCCAATGCCGATAACGGTGCGGTTGCCGTACATCTCGTTGAGGGTCGCGAAGACCGAAGCGGTCACGGTGATGTCCCGGGTAGCCGGGTTGGTCACCATCGGACCGATCTTGATCTTGCGCGTCTCGTCGAGGATCTTGCTGTACAGAACGTACGGCTCCTCCCACAGGATGTGGGAATCGAAGGTCCATACGTAG
>DASYOJ010000018.1:0-5938 GCA_036007925.1 Candidatus Nanopelagicales bacterium | reverse complement strand
TGGCGACGAAGGCACCGTCCACTGCCGCCCCAACACTTCGGATAGCGGTGACGTTCACCTCACGACCTCGAGCCAGCCGCACCCCGACCGATCCCTTGTCCGAACGCATCAGCGCCCGTCGAATATGGATCGTCGGCACCCCCGCGCCGTGCCAGGTGCGCCGCCCGGTGACCGAGTCCGCGGCCGCGGACAGCGGCAACGACGCCAGGACGGCACCACTTCGATCGCTCCAGACCAGGTGGGCTGTCACGCCTGCATCGAGATCGCTGGCGAAATCGGTCGTCTCGATCGTGGTCGAGACTCCCGAACCCTTCGTATGGAAGGCAGCGAACGCGTGGAAATATCGGCGCGTTGAAAATGGCATGTCCAGCAACTGCAGGTGGGTGACATCCAGCCACCACGCTGGCGACTTGCCTAATGCCTCAGGGCCTTCCGGGTTGCGCCAGTAGACCCGTTCATCGCCGCTCACGACGACGCTGTCCACAACAGAGGCCCATCGCTCCCAGCGCATCGCCTGGCGCAGCAGGTCCATATCCGATGTGAGCAAACCATAGAAAGCAACGCGCAATGCAGGCCGCACGTGTTCGAAAGCACGGACGTCCACGCTGGCTACGTAATCCCGGAAAACATCTGCGGCCGCTTTCGCAGCGACCGCGTCAGGATGCTCGCCGATCGTTGACAAATACAGGTATCCCTCATGGCGCAGGAATTTGACGGCTTTCGCCAGCCGTACTTCTTCGCTGGAACCGGCGATGACGGCATCCATCTGCCGATTAATCTCTACGCGGTCCTTGACATTGCGTTGTTGCATGCGCCCTTGAGTGATCGACGCTTCCTCGGCACTTCGGTCGACGTTCCAGATGTACACGATGACCTGCAAGATGCCGATGCGCCGAGCTGCCAGGAAACTCCGGAGAGTGAAGACCTGATCTTCGAACAACAGCCCGGGCGGGAACTCAATGTCATGCTGTTGCAGGAAACTGCGCGAATAGATCTTGTTGACACTGATCGTGTCATAGAGGAGGTCAGGCTCCTCCTCGAGCGATGCCACAACTCGATCGTTGCGATGCAGTTCCGGGCGCCACACCTTGTCCCGATCCTTACCGACGTCGTGGCGGACCGCCGTTCCGCACACAACATCGGCGTTCCAGTCTTGTGCAGCTGTCAACAAGTTCGCACACGCGTGAGCATCAAGCTCATCATCCGAATCGCAGAACATCACCCACGGGGCTCTGGCAAGCGCAAGCCCATCATTGCGGGGAGCGCTGCAGCCCCCAGAATTTTCGGTTCGTTGCACGAAGGTGATGCGCGGGTCTTGCTGCGCAACCGCTTCGATGATCTGTGCGGTGGAATCAGTGGAGGCATCGTCCACCACGATGATCTCGATTGAATGCAACGTCTGAGTGCGAATCGAATCCAAGGCACGGGTGATCCGGGTGGCGTCGTTGAAGCCGATGAGGATCACGCTGACGAGGGGCTCGTTCATGTCGCATCCCGTAGTTCTTGTACGCGCTCGAGGAGTACCTGAGCGCGCGCATCGAAAGAGTGCTGCTTTGCAATCCGCGCTGCCGCCAACCGGCGGTCCGATTCAGATGCGAAAACGTCATCAACCGGCTGCGCCAGGATTTCCACCAGGTGATCCTCATCGTCGAATACCGTCACCGCATCTTCGAAGGTCTCTTCTAGGCCCACGGCCCGGTCAGTGAGCACTCGAGCACCACTGGCCACGGCATCGAAGAGTCGATTCGACAAGAAACCTTCGTCGGCCATCTCGCGATGGTGGTCGTTCAGCACGATCTGGGAGCGGGCATAGGCACTCGGGAGGTCCTCATTTGCCAGGAATTCACCCGCTATCCGCGAAAGTTCGACGAATTCCGGCCACCCAACCCCGTATAGCTGCAGATCATCCGCCCGCCGCGAGCGCAGGGCACCACGCACCACCGGGCGGAACTCCCCACGCGTGGAGCCGACGAACAACACGTCCGAGGACTGCACCGATTCCTTCGGCGGAACAAAGCGAGTCGGATCGGTGGCCTGCAACAAAGCGGCCACCTCAATCCCCTCGGGAGCGCGCCAATGCTCACTGGCCACGAAAACCGCATCGTAGGCACGCAGTTCCGCTGCGGTGACCAACTCAGGATGCGAGATCACCCACAGCATCCACACTGCTGAAGAATCGGCTGGCGGCACTACCGCACGCAACCCGCGCAGCACCACCACCACGTCATCCTCGGCCCGGCGGTCGCTGCTGGCGCCGGCACGTGAAACCACGCGGGCTCGTTGCCCCGCGCGGCGCAACGCTGCTGCCAGATCGCGGGCGAACCAGGTATCCCCCCATTGCTCCCCTGCGTCACCTTTCGGCGCAGACGTCACGATCGTCCACTGCAGCGCACTTTCCTGTCCCCCCGACAACCGCCGGCGAATCCGCGACCAGGCCGTCACGACGTGCCTCGTCCGCGCCAAAAGCCAACTCCCCACGCCCCATGCATCGTGGCGAAGACCGCAGGAAGGTAGATGGCAGCCCGCAGATCACCTGCCCGCGCCCCCGTCACCACCGAGGCCAGCAGGTTCCCAGCGCTGTAGATAGCCGCGGGTGCGAGGCCACCAGCAATCACCGCGCGGTTGCCGCGGATAGCACCGAGGGCAACCACACCTAATCCCCCGACGATCACCCCAACAGTGACCGGCGCTGCCAAATAGCGAACCGACAACGTCGACGGATGCCGCCGCGCCACCTCCCGGCGCCACCGGCCGTAATCGTGGTACTGGCGTGCCAACGCGCGGATCGAATGCCGAGGCCGGTACGTCACATGCAGATCCGGGGTGAAGTACACGACTCCGCCACTTTCTCGGATGCGCAAGTTCAACTCCCAATCCTGGGCGCGCTCCATCGATTCGTCGTAGCCACCCACACGTTCTAGGGCCGATCGTCGGAAACAACCCAGATAGACCGTCAGAGCGGGCCCTTCCGCACCACCTACATGGAAGGCAGCATCGCCAACTCCGAATCGCGACGTCATCGCCGCAGCAACGGCTCGTTCGAAATCACCGGTACCTTCCGCAGCCATGATTCCGCCGACGTTGTCAGCTTCGGTGCGTTCCAACACTTCGATTGCGGTCGAGACGTAGTTCGACGGGATCATCGCGTGACCATCGACTCGAACGACGATTTCACCGCCAGAGGCCGCGATCGCGGCGTTCAACCCTGCCGGGGTTGATCCCGTGGGGTTGTCGACAACACGTATCTGCTCCGATTCGGCTGCTAGCTGTGCAGCCACCGATGCGGTGTCGTCTTTACTCGGACCGACGGCCAACGTGACGTCTAAGGTCCCGGCGTAGTCCTGGTCGAGGATGCGCCCAACCGCTGCCCGAAGATGCCGCTCTTCATTCACCACCGGCATCACCACACTGACGGTGGGGCATGCAGCAGGTTCGGGCATGACTACCTACTCGGTGCCCAAGGCCGGTGATCGCAGCAGTCCGGGGTACTGCGCCATCGTCTTGGTGAGGAAGTGTTCGTCGGCAACCGGGGAGGTGTTCGCCGATTCGCTCGAGGCGTGGCGCACGTAGACATAGCCCAGACCGTGCGTGCGATAGACCAGACCGCCGGCTTGCAGCACCCGGTCGAGCAAACCTTTGTCTACCGAACGCGGCAAGGTCCGCCAGCCGCCAACCTGGGCAAGGTCGCCTGCGGAGATACAAATCGTGCCGCCGGCTACGAACCGGGCGAATCGCTCGGCTGGATAGGTCGGACGGAACACAGTGGTGTCAGCATCTTCGAGATAGACCCAATCCAACGCCTTGCCGACTACTTGCGCCCCCGAGTACATGCGGGCAAGCACCAGATCCCAGATGTGCGTATCGGCGTAGTAGTCGTCGTCGTCCATCTTGGTCAGCAGTTCACCGTCTGCCCGCGCACTAGCAGCGATCAGGGCATGACCGAGCGTGTGTTCAGCGGGCACACCGATGAGCGCCCACTCGCCTTCCCAACCGTCCAATAGCGAACGCACCTGCGGTGCGTGCTGAGCAACATCGTCTTCATCGCCATGCAACACCAAGACCAACTGCAGATGTGGGTAGTTTTGCCGGCGCACCATGGCTAGGGCTTGCGCTAGGCGCTCAGGGCGGTGTGTCGACAGCAACACGCTCACACTCGGCCAAGCCACCACGGCAGGCTGCGGCGAGAATTCGCGCAGCGCATCTCGACGAGCATCGACCGACATCTGCTGCCAGCCGAGGTAGTCATCTGCTGCGGGAAGTTCCGCCGCGTCCTCGACACAGATCACGCCCACGGCGTCTAGTTGCGATCGCAGCATCGGCTCCAAACTCGACGCGTCGGTAACAGCAGAGATCGACCGCAGCGGTTTGACGTCTGGCATATCGATACTGGGCCCGAAACGCTCGGTAATGCTCGCCGCTGTAACAACTTCCCCGATCGCATCCGACGCGCGCCCATGCGGTCGGTGGATCGTGGGATCGATCCGCACGTCGTGATCTCCCCATTGCCCCGGGCGCACCTGCACCACTCGCTGTGCGAGGTCAGTAGACACACCGGTGGCGTCGGCGACACCGGGCACGAGGAGGACATCCGCGCGCCGCACATGCGGATCGATATCGCCGTCTTCGTGCACGTCGCGCACCTGCTCGGCCAGCAGTCCGCCCGCCACAACACCGCTGGTCCAGGTCACCGATCCGAACCCACTGGCGCTCGGTTGAAGCATCCGCAGCACCGCCGCCAGCACCACGGCTGCGTCGTGCCGATCGCGCAGCGCAATGGTCACGTCGACACCGTCGCCCTTGGCCTCAATGGTTAAAGAATCCACGCCATCGATTCCCGGTGATCCGGTCCACCCACGGTGCGGGCGCCGCCAACGCTCGATGCGAACGTGGGCCCCGCTGATGTGGGCGACCCCGATCGAGGCAGTCACCAGCCGCCGATAGGCGCCCAGATGGTCGGCTCGCACGCTCCAGTGATCCCCGGTGGTCCCGGAGCGCTCCCGCACCCGGGTGCCCGACACCGGCTTGCTCACCATGGCGCAAGCGTAGGGGCGCGCTCGCTACGCTCCACGCATGCGCCAAGAAGGCAACCAGGCGGGCCCTGTGCTCTCGGTCATCGGAACCGGCTACCTCGGGGCCACCCACGCCGCCTGCATGGCCGAACTCGGCTTCCAGGTGATCGGTGTCGATGTCGACCAAGCCAAGGTCGACTCCCTGAACGCCGGCACCGTCCCCTTCTTCGAACCCGATCTCGAAGATCTCCTGCAGCGAGCCCTTGACTCTGGCCGGTTGACCTTCACCACGTCCTTCGAGCAAGCAGGCAACGCCGCCGATGTCCACTTCATCTGCGTGGGCACCCCCCAACAACCGGGCGCATACGCCGCGGACATGTCCCAAGTTTTCGGCGCTGTGCAGGCCCTCGCCCCGTACCTGTCAGGTACCGATCTCGTGGTCGGTAAATCCACTGTCCCTGTTGGCACCGCGGACGAAATCGTGGACATTGTGAAGAACACCGCGGCCAGTGGTGTCGAGGTTGCCTGGAACCCGGAGTTCTTGCGCGAGGGCTATGCGGTGCAAGACACCTTGAAGCCCGACCGTCTCGTAGTAGGCGTGCGCACCGAACGCGCCGAGCAGATAATGCGCGAGGTCTACGCCCCACTCATCGCCGATGGCGTGCCGTTCCTGGTCACCGACTACCCGACCGCCGAGCTCGTGAAGGTGGCCGCGAACTCCTTCCTGGCCACCAAGATCTCCTTCATCAACGCGATGGCCGAGGTGTGCGAGGCCGCCGGGGCGGACGTCACGCAACTTGCGCAAGCCATCGGCTATGACCCCCGCATCGGCAACCGCTTCCTTGCCGCCGGTCTGGGCTTCGGTGGCGGGTGCCTACCCAAGGACATCCGCGCTTTCATGGCGCGCGCCGGCGAACTCGGCGCTGATG
>DASYOJ010000017.1:0-7295 GCA_036007925.1 Candidatus Nanopelagicales bacterium | reverse complement strand
ATCTCCGGATCGACCATGGTGTTGCCATCCACAACTGCGTGCAAAGCCTTTTCCAGGGTGCTCAAATCCGTTGTGCTGCGCTTGAGGAGGTAGGCCCAACCATCGTGTTCGCGCGCAGGGATTCGGGTGAGCACGCGGGGGTCTGCGTGATTGGACAGCAGCACTATTCCGGTCCCGGGGAAGATGTCCCGGAGCGCTAAACCAACCTGAACTCCGCTCTTGCTATCGATAGTGCTCGCTCCCGGTTGCAGGACTAGATCCAACACAGCCGCATCGGGCCGGGTATTTTGCAGGTCGAGCAGGAGGGCAGGGCCGTCTCCATAAGCGCCAACCACATCGACTTCCGGCAGGGCGTTCAGACCACGGACCAGCAGGTCTCGATACAAGGGCTCGTCCTCAAGGACGACGATGCGCATACGGCATTTTGGCGGACGAGAACGCCACTCGTGGCATGACCCCTGGTCCTCGGTGCGCAACCGTTGGGCGCCGATGGGAGAGATGCGCTGGCTACCGGTGAGAGCTGCTTGAGTCACGGTGCAGTGGGATCCAGATCAATGGGATGACTGGCACGCATTCGGTTGGTTGGGTCCACGACCTGGCGAACCTTCCGTAATCGACGGTAATTGACGGGGGTGAACTCCGAGCGAGCGGAAATCGGATCATCGATAAAGTTGAGAGCCGTTCGACCGGGACTTCCCATCGCGTGAGCAACCCGTTCGAAACTCGCTGAAATTTCGTGGCGTGTTCCGGTTGCCCCCTCGATTCCCAAGCAAAAGAGCAGGAAGTCACCGGCTAGACAGTCCAGCGCCCCGTGATGTGGATCCGATCTGGCTATGGCGCCGCCAAGCCTGCGGAACTCCATGAGGGCCAGCGGGCTGCCTTGTCCAGGAAGTTCCGGGGCCAAGGAATGCATCGCAATCGGACCATTGACCAATCGTGCGTCGCTCACCGACGCAGCCGGTGCTAGCGGATCAAGGTGGATCTCACCAAGTTCTGCTGCGGGCATCACCTTGACCGTATTGCGCAGCGGTGGACCCAGTGCGTCCAGTGGCTTGAGTGCATCAGTTACGTCGAGACTGTCATCACTACAACACAAGCCGATGTACGCGAAGGCACCACTTGGTGGATTCACAACCATCGTGGTGGACGTAATGGAGTCAGGAAGATCCATCGCCCACGCGCACGCAACCTCCAATACTTCAACCGCTTGCTCCGCGGGATAGGTGAGATACCCGGCTTGCACGTTGCTGACTGGAACCAACTCAAAGTGCAATTCGGTGATGACCCCGAAATTGGCAAGTCCACCTCGTATTGCCCAGAAAAGATCAGGATTCTGTTGGTGATTCAGTGTCAAGACTTCACCATTGGGCGCGACGAGTTGCGCTTGCGTTACTGCGTTGCATGCCAGACCGTGGGATCGACCCAACCAACCCAGACCTCCACCCAGTGTGTAACCAAGTATCCCTACGTCCGACGAACTCCCCGCTAACCCGGCTAACCCACGTGCGCCAGCTGGTCCAACGAGGTGACTCCACTTGGCTCCCGGCTGAACAATGGCCTGCGACTCGATGATACGAACCTCTGAGAGGTGTGATGTGACGATCAAAATGGTGTTCGAGTTCACCCGGCCTGTTGCTCCATGACCTGTGCCCTGAACCGCAACATGAAGCCCATGGGCTGCGGCGTAGTGCATCGTCGCTGAAACGTCCTCGGCGATAGCTCGAGCACTAGGCAAGACAATTGCAGCGGGACTTTGATGAACAGCGGTATTCCAAGGCTGGCTTGTGCTTTCGAAAGCCGGGTTCCCCGGTTCGAGAACGACCCCCTTGATTGCGTTTCGCAACACTGAGACCACGGATCGGGTCAGGACGTGCGCGAGACCTTCACGGCGGTTCCGTAAGCCAGGACTTCCGCGAGGTTCTCAGCAACGTCGCACGAGTCGAATCGCACACCGAATACCGCATTGGCGCCGAGTTGTTTGGCGTGATCCATCATCCGCTCGACAGCTTGTTCACGCGCCTGGTTCACAACGTCCGTGTACTGGGGCACTTCACCAGCTTGTAGAGCCTTGAAGCCGCCGGTAAAGCCTTTAGCGAAGCCCACGCTTCGCACGAGTACTCCCCAGCACAGCCCCATTTGTTGGTCGATCTGATACCCGGGCAGATCGAACGTGGTGGACATCATCATTTCGTCGCTCACGATTGCAGCATGTCATCGCAGGCAGGCGCCGGACGAGCAATCCATCGAGATCCCGTGTAATGCCAGTGCTAGCACTGCTCGATTGCCCTCGAGCCGACTCTCAGTATCGAATTTCGTGTTGTCGTTCCGCTACTTTTCGCACCTGACAGGTTCGCACCATCAACTAAGGAACGAGGGCCGCCATGTCCATGGAGGAAATCGTCAACGTCCAATTCGAGCAACCCGCGCAGACGGGATTCGTTGCGGCGATCAAGAAGGGCTTCAAGGGGTACGTGGTGTGGAATGCGCGCTCCACACGCTCTGAGTTTTGGTGGTGGACGCTTTTCGTCTTCATCGTGGGGCTCGTGGCAGCCGCAATCGAGGGCGCGACCATCAATCCCCAAGTGTGGGGCGCGGGGCCGATTTCGGCCATCGTGAACTTGGTGCTATTCCTACCCGGACTCTCGGTTACCGTCCGCCGTCTGCACGACACCGATCGTTCCGGCTGGTGGATATGGATCGGCCTGATCCCGATCATCGGTCTGATCGTCCTTCTGGTGTTCATGTTGCTTCCATCCAAAATGGCTGCAACTCGCTGGAACAATCGCGTCCCTGCCTAGTAGTTCACCGAGACCATTTCGCGGGGAGGCTCCGCGCCGCAACTCCGGTTGCGAGCAAGGCGCCTCCCCGCACTGGCTACTTGATGAATGTGCTCTGCTGACTTGTAATGCGCACGGCCTTGGCTTGAGCAGCAAGCTGCGCGCCGGACGGTGTCAAGGTGAACACGGCAGAGCATGTCAACCGCGATCCAGCATCTTTGGCACGAGGAGTATAGGTGCGCTTACTTGCGGTGGCGAGGCGCTTTCCATCGCGCAACCACGTGAAGCGAGCGGACTGAGTCTCCTCTTCGGAAATGGCTGTGCAGGTGAGAGGTTGCCCCACTCTCGGTGTGCCGGTGACGGTGGCGTTGACAGCCGGTCTCACGCCCGTTCCGATCCACGCAATTCGCGACGCGCCCTGCTCGGTGAACCACATGTTTCCATCGGCTCCCAAGGCAATGCCGTACGGGCTGGCGTTGGGGGTCGGTAGAGGCGTCATCGTGATTCGACCATTGGGAGTGATAGTGCCAATGGCGTTGGCAGATTCGTCGGTGAACCACATGTTGCCATCCGGGCCCGCATTGATGCCATAGAGCGTTGAGTTCGCATCGGCCAAGGCGAACTCGGTGATCGTGCCATCCATGGTGATGCGGCCAATGCGCGCAGCTGTTCGCTCGGTGAACCACATGGCGCCGTCAGCACCGGCTGCGATGCCCCATGGATTCGACCGCGCGGTTGGGACCGGGAACTCCGTGACGGTGCCATCCATAGTGATCCGGCCGATGCTGTTGCCCGCACGCTGGGTGAACCACATGGCGCCATCAGGCCCTGCAGCGATAGATGCTGGGTTGGATCGCGGAGTTGGGACCTGGAACTCCGTGACGGTGCCATCCATAGTGATCCGGCCGATGCTGTTGGCAGCACGCTGGGTGAACCACATGGCGCCATCAGAACCCGGAGCGATGGCCCAGGGAACCGCCCCTAGCGTGGCGAGCGGGAATTCGGTGATCGTGCCGTTCATGGTGATGCGGCCGATGTTGTTCCCAGTTCGCTGGGTGAACCACATTGCCCCATCAGGCCCTGCAGCAATACCGGCTGGATTCGCGCTGTCCGTCGGCACGTCGAACTGCTCTATCACCCCTCGCGGTGTGATGCGTCCAACCCTGTTGTTCGCACGTTCGGTGAACCACATGTTGCCGTCCGGCCCCGACGCGATCTCAAATGGGCTTGAAGGCTCCGGAGCAAGGGCGTACTGGGTGATTTGTCCAGACGTGGTGCTCCGACCGATGTTGTTGCCGATGCGCTCGGTGAACCACAGATTGCCATCGGAGCCTGCGGTGATGCCATAGGGGGAAGAACCAGCGGTTGGGATGGGGAACGTGGAAATGGTTCCAGCCATGGTGATGCGCGCCAGAGCGTTCGTATTGCGTTGGGTGAACCACATGGCGCCATCAGGGCCGGCGGTGATCCCCGCGGGCGCTGTGGGTGTTGCTCCTGCAGTGAATTCGGTGATGCGGCCATCCATGGTGATGCGGCCGATGTTGTTGCCATCGCGTTCGGTGAACCACATGGCGCCATCAGGGCCGGCCGCAATGAACCATGGGCTGGAGGATGACGTTGGGATGGGGAAGTTCGTCACTTCGCCAGCCATCGAAATGCGACCGATGTTGTTGCCATCGCGTTCGGTGAACCACATCGCACCATCAGGGCCGGCTGCGATACCGAGCGGGAAGGCATTTGGCGTGCGTAGATCAAAATCAGTTATCGAGCCATCCATCGCGACGCGGCCGATCTTGTTTGCTGCACGCTGGGTGAACCACATCGCACCATCGGGGCCGGCTGAAATGCCGTAGGGAGTCGAATTCGCGGTGGGAACATCAAACTCGGTAATCGAGCCGGTCGAGGTAATGCGGCCGATCTTGTTGCCATCACGCTGGGTGAACCACATGGCGCCATCAGGCCCGGGCGCAATGCCCACTGGATTGGAACCAGGTGTTGGCACGTCGAACGCGTTGATCTGTCCTTGGGGAGTGATGCGACCAATGCTGTTCCCCGCGACCGACGTGAACCACACATTGCCATCCGGGCCAGCAGCGATTCCTTCCGGAACGGCGCTGCCCTCGATCTGAGCGAAGGATCGAATCTGCTGATCGGGCGCGGCGGCTACGTTTACCGGTCCCACAGCACCGGCGACTGATACCGCGGCCACCACTGCAATAACCGATTGAACTTTCCGGCTGTTACGTCGTTTCAACATGACTGAAGGGACTCCCGACACCTAGACGATCCACAAGGGATGATGCGAATGGCGAGCATGTCTCACCCCGGCGAGGCTTGCCCAAGCAAAAGCCGGTCGGGCAGTGATAGCACTGCTGCCCCACGAATCCACGTGGACAACCGACGGGTACCTGAACACACTGCCAAGGCACAAGGACCCACATCGGCATCCGAAGCGAGACCGGGCTGTCGCGTCGCCCCAATGATCGAAAGAGGTACCCACATGCGCGCTCCGATCTTCATCGCTGCCGCTGCGCTCTCCTTGAGTTTGCTGGGGGTTGCTCCCGCGACAGCCGAAGGCGAGGCACCTACCCCGTCACCGGATGCCCAGTTGACATTCCTTGTCGAGTTGCCGCACCGCGGTGCTGCGTTGGAGAAGGCCGCCCAGGCAGTCAGCACCCCAGGGAACCCCCAGTTCCGCGAATACATGACCATCAAGCAGGCCGCCCAGCAGTACGGGGCGACGGACGAGCAGATCGCGAACTTGCGCAAGGTTGCTCGAGACCGTGACCTGCGGGCCGAGGTGGATCCCACGCGGCTCGTCGCACGCTTGACCGGATCTGTCGACGCCTGGGAAAAGGTGATGGGACAGCCCGTGCAATTCAGCCCATCCCAGCCGGGCAACCCCTACAACTCCTACGCATTCACCCGAGTCGACGTTCCATTCCCACCAGTCGCGGGTGATCCCAACATGTGGGCTGCGTACGCGGTAATTGAGGGAGTCGCGCTGGCAGGCGTACCGGCGGGCCTGCGTGGCTCCATCACCCGGATAGCCCCGGCTTTCAGCCAGTACGTACCAGCGGACGACGTTCCCGCGCAGAATCAGTCAACGGCGATCCTGCCTTCCCCGAACTCCCCAATCGACGCGGGGCACGTCACTCCTCGCAGTTTGTTCTTCCCCGGGTCGAATGAGCAAACGCCCCCCACCAACGCGGCAGCCGCGCTGATGAAGAACTGCATAGGTCCTGATGCACCCGTTGCTCCCGAAGGACCCTTGGGCACGCCGACAACGCTCGGCTCATTTGTAGGTCACAACCAAATCGCCGAGGTGTACGGGCTGACCGGACTGCAACGAACACAAGGGAAGGCGGCCTCCGGACGGGTAGCCGTGTTCAGCCTCGGTGGCGGATTCTCCGAACAGGACCTAGCCGACGCCGCCGAATGCTTCGGGTTCACCAAGCCGAAGGTCAACATCACGCTCGGTACCGGCATGCCCTCTCCGTTCGTCAACATTGATGGGGAAGCAACGCTCGACGTGCAAACGGTCAGCGCAACGTTGAAAAACGCCGACGCAATTCACGTGATCCAGGTTGCCCAGACACCTGGCGCTGCTCCCTTCATCGATGGATATACGCGCGCTTTGACGTTGGATCCACTTCCGCACTCGATCACGAATTCGTACGGCAACTGTGAGCCTCTATCGGCAAACCGTGGCATGTACCGAACTCTTGAGTCGGTCTTCCAGTTCGCTGCAGTCATGGGCGTCACCTCGGTGGTCGCAGCGGGCGATGGTGGTGCGTCAACGTGTCAAATGCTCATCGCCCAGAATCTGCTGCCATTGATCGAACGGATCGAGCAGATCGAGTCCGAACTTGCCGCAGGGCAGGTGCCCGCCGATCAAATAGCAAACGCCCAGGCGGACATTGCCCGTTTCACCGAAATCGTCAACATACTGACACCGGCCGTGGCCTTCCCTCGGCCCACAATCGCCTACCCCGGTTCTTCGCCGTATGTGTTGTCGGTCGGTGGAACATCCATCGATCTCAATGCCGATGGAACCCGTCGAGGTGAGTACGTGTGGAACGACCTGCCGTATGCAGGTGGTGCAATCGCGAACCTGGTGGGCACTGGTGGACCCAGTTTGTCCTTCGACGCACCCTGGTACCAACGACCCGTAACTCGGGCCGATGTGCGCTCGGCGCCAGATGTGTCGGCGATAGCCGGAATCGGACCCGGACTGCCCATTGTCCAAGACGGGATGATCCAGATCTCCGGTGGCACCAGCCAATCCTCACCCCTCGTGGCCGCTGCCCTCGCGCTTGTGTCGGCTCAGGAAGCGCGAGCAGGTCGACCGACGGTGGGCTTCGCCAATCCGTGGCTGTACGACATCGCGCGACGTCACCCGAACACGATGTACGACGTCACGGTCGGGGAGAACCTGTTCCCGGTTCCCTACGCGCAAGGAAGCACCAACATTCCCGCGTGCTGCCAGGCGAACAGCGGATACGACCAAGCAAGTGG
>DASYOJ010000016.1:0-1948 GCA_036007925.1 Candidatus Nanopelagicales bacterium | reverse complement strand
TTGATGTTGGACTCTGGTGTCGAAGAAAACGCACCAGCAGAGCGCGAGGTGACCGACCGCCTCTACGGGGGTGGCGGTGAGTACCGACTTCAGCAGGAGATGCTGCTGGGAATCGGTGGCGTGCGTGCGCTACGCACCTTCTGCCGCATCACCGGAATTTCCGCGCCCGAGGTCTTTCACACGAACGAGGGTCACGCCGGCTTCTTGGGTCTGGAGCGTATTCGCGAAATGCGTTCGCACAACCCTCAGTTGGATTTCAGTGCAGCGCTGGAAGCTTCCCGGGCCGGAACTGTGTTCACCACCCACACTCCTGTTCCCGCCGGAATCGACCGTTTCCCGATGTCGATGATCGAGCAGTACTTCGGAGGGGCGAACGCCGCAGAAGGTGTGCCCGTCGAGGACGTTGTGGCCTTGGGTGCCGAGGATTATCCGGGGGGCGATCCAGCCGTGTTCAACATGGCAGTGATGGGCCTGCGGCTCGCTGGTCGGGCCAACGGGGTGAGTTTGCTGCACGGGGGAGTCTCCCGGGAGATGTTCGCCGGACTGTGGCCCGGATTCGACAACGACGACATCCCCATCACCTCCATCACCAACGGTGTTCACGCTCCCACGTGGGTGGCGCGTGAGGTCATGGGAATCGCCGAGGAGGCGATGGGGGCTGAGTTGATGCAACAGGCCCGTGGTTGGGAGGCAATCGCCCATGTGGATTCAGGGCGCATCTGGGATGCGAAGTTCCGACTCCGCGAGCAACTCGTGCGCATGACCCGCGAGCGCCTCCGGGAGTCGTGGCTGGTGCGCGGCGCCGCGCCCGCGGAGTTGGCCTGGATAGACGATGTTTTGGATCCGGGAATCTTGACGATCGGGTTCGCCCGCCGCGTCCCGTCCTACAAGCGACTGACCTTGATGCTTCGCGACCAAGAACGGCTCCGCGAGTTGCTACTCCATCCCGAACGTCCTATCCAGTTGGTGATCGCCGGGAAAGCCCACCCAGCCGACGACGGCGGCAAGGCGTTGATCCAACAACTTGTGCAGTTCAGTGACAACGAGGATGTACGCCACCGCATCGTCTTCTTACCGGATTACGACATCGCGATGGCCGAGACTTTGTATCCAGGCTGTGATGTGTGGCTGAACAACCCCATCCGACCGCTGGAAGCCAGCGGGACGTCGGGGATGAAGGCGGCACTCAACGGCGGATTGAACCTATCCATCCTGGATGGCTGGTGGGATGAGTGGTTCGACGGCGAAAACGGCTGGGCGATCCCTTCGGCAGATGGAGTTGATGACCCGGATCGACGCGATGATCTCGAGGCCGCCGCGCTATACGACCTCATTGAGCACTCTGTTGCCCCGACGTTCTACGAGCGTGGCGATGACGGGCTGCCACATCGGTGGTTGGCAATGGTTCGACACACGTTGCAATCGCTCGGCCCCAAAGTGCTCGCCACTCGCATGGTGCATGACTACGTCACTCGTCTTTACTATCCGGCGGCCTTGTCCAGCGTGCAGGTTTCGGCCGATGACTACGCACCCGCCGTTGAGCTAGCGGCGTGGAAGGCGCGGGTACGTGATGCTTGGGCTGGGGTGCGAGTCGATCATGTGGAATCGGAAGGGCTGGCCGATGTCGTGACAGCTGGATCCTCAGTGGGTATCCGGGCGTATGTGTCGCTAGGGGAGTTGTCACCGGAAGACGTCAGTGTGCAACTACTGTCCGGAAGCGTCGATAGCGATGATCGCCTACGCGGGCCACGCATCGATGCAATGGAACCAGTAGAGCAGTACGAGCAAAACCGCTGGAAGTTTTCGGTTTCCTTGGAATTAGGTGCCAACGGACCTTTCGGGTACACCGTTCGAGTGCTGCCGCGACATGCAGGGTTGATGACGCCAGTTGAAATGGGCCTTCAGGCTCTTCCGGATGCTGGATCGGGTATGACGGACGGCCCCTTGC
>DASYOJ010000015.1:0-6021 GCA_036007925.1 Candidatus Nanopelagicales bacterium | reverse complement strand
CCGATGATCGCCACATCGACGTCGACATCGCCCACGAGTGGCTCACCCACGGGAGTGCGCAGGTGTTCGGGAAGGAGGTCCCACCACAGGACTCGATTCAGGGTCGACATTTCCTGGCTCATGTGCGTTGCTGGACGTAGTTCGGTACCGGTACGCCGGTGGGAACGTGCTTATCGGTGACGGCCGGCATCAGCACCTGGGCGAGAGGTACGTGGCCCGCCCAGATGCTTCGCCACGGTTCGGTTTCACGATCGGTTGGGTCATCGTCGGGTCCTCCCGCACTGACCTTGACCGACCATTCATCGATGGGTAGCGCAACAGTGACGGTGGCGGCGCGTTCTTTCTTGCTGGGTTGACGCGCTTCCTCCCAGCGCCCGGGCAGCAGGTGTTCGCTCAAGACATGCAGCGCATCGAGTTCGTCATCGCCGGTGAGTTGACGGGCGCTGCCGAGGACCAGGGCGGATCGGTAGTTCATGCTCGATTCGAAGGAACTGCGCGCATAGACGAGTCCGTCGAGCAAGGTGACCGTGACGCAGCACGGGGAGCCTTGGGTCAAGGCCCGCATCAAGCGCGAACCGCTGGAGCCATGGAGGATCACGTGGTTATCGCGACGCGCGTAACCCATCGGGAGCACGACGGGGATGTGATCGTCGATGACACCGACGTGCGCCACGAGACCCTCGTCCAAGATGTCGTCGAGAGTGGCGCGATCGTGCACCGCCTTGTCTGGTAACCGGCGCACTCGGGTCCGCTCACTCACAGGATCGACCAGGCCTCCGTGAGTACGGTGCGCAAGGTGCTCTCGATCTCGTCGAACTCCGGTTGACCAATGATCAGCGGGGGAGCCAGCTGGATAACCGGATCGCCGCGGTCATCGGCGCGGCAGTACAGCCCGTTGTCGAATAGGGCCTTCGACAAGAACCCGCGCAGCAGTCTTTCGGCTTCATCCTCGGAAAATGTCTCACGGGTTTCCTTGTCTTTCACGAGCTCGATGCCATAGAAGTAGCCGGCTCCGCGAACATCGCCCACGATGGGCAGGTCCTTAAGTTTCTCGAGGGTTTGGCGGAACTTGCCTTCGTTTTCTTGCACATGGGTATTGATGCCTTCGCGTTCGAAGATGTCCAAGTTCGCTAGCGCGACTGCGGCCCCGACAGGGTGACCGCCCCAGGTGTACCCGTGCAAGAAGGCATTGGTGCCGGTCTTGAACGGTTCGAAGAGACGATCGCTAGCGATCATCGCGCCCATGGGGGAGTAACCGCTGGTCATGCCCTTCGCGCAGGTGATGATGTCCGGGGTGACGCCGAATCGTTTGATGGCGAACATGTCGCCGATGCGACCGAAGGCGGTAATCGTTTCGTCGGCCACCATCAAGACGTCGTACTCATCGCAGATTTCGCGGACGCGTTCGAGGTACCCGGGTGGTGGTGGAAAGCACCCGCCGGAGTTTTGAACAGGCTCGACGAAGACCGCCGCCACACTGTCGGGACCTTCGAATTCGATGGCTTCGGCAATGCGGTTCGCCGCCCACAGCCCGAAAGCCTTCTCATCGGTGCGGTATTCCTCCGGTGCGCGGTAGAAGTTGGTGTTCGGAACCTTCACACCGCCGGGAACCAACGGCTCGAAGGGGACCTTGGCCGGTGGGATGCCGGTGATGCTCAAGGCCCCTTGGGGAGTGCCGTGATACGCGATTGCGCGACTGATCACCTTGTACTTCGTGGGCTTGCCGGTCATCTTGAAGTACTGCTTGGCCAGCTTCCACGCGGTCTCGACCGCCTCGCCGCCACCGGAAGTGAAAAAGACCCGATTCAAATCACCCGGGGCGTAGTGGGCCAACCGCTCGGCCAACTGGATCGCTCCAGGGTGCGCGTAGGACCAGATCGGGAAGAACGCTAGCTCCTCGGCCTGCTTGGCAGCAGCAGCAGCGAGTTCTTTGCGGCCGTGCCCGAGTTGTACAACGAACAAGCCCGACAGTCCATCGAAGTACTTGTTGCCTTGGTCGTCCCAAATGTAAGGGCCCTCGCCCTTGACGATGACGGGAACATGACCGCCGGAGTAGTACACCGAGTGTCGGGTGAAGTGCATCCACAGGTGTTCGCGAGCTGCATCGGCGAGTGAGTCGTAACCGGACTCAGTGATGTCTTGCGGTGTTGTAGTCATCGTGTTCCCCAGGTGTAGATCTGTTTACGGAGGGTGAGATAGACGAAAGCCTCGGCACGCATGACACCAGGAATCGCGCGAACTTTGGCGTTGATCACCTCAAGGAGGTGATCGTCGTCTTCGGCCAAGACCTCGGCCAGGATGTCGAAGCCGCCGGCGCAGATAACCAAGTAGTTGACCTCCGCGAGGGATTCGAGTTCTTGGGCGACCTTCTCGATGTCGCCAGAGACGGTGATGCCCAGCATCGCCTCGCGCGGGAAGCCGACCTGCAGAGGATCGGTGACCGCCACGATCTGCATGACGCCGCCATCAAGGAGTCGTTGCACGCGCTGGCGCACCGCTGCCTCGGATAGCCCGACCGCCTTACCAATCGACCCGTAGGAGCGCCGGCCGTCTTGTTGGAGCTGCTCGATGATCGCTTTCGAGACGTCGTCGAGGATCGGAGCCTTGGCAGGCGAAGCGGCCATATCGACACTGTGACGCACGATGGGGGTTATAGCAAGTGAATTCGTGGTGAAAACAGCGATATTCATCGAAATTCGTACCCAACTGCCCGCTGGTCTGTCGAAAAACTTTGTTTTCCTCTAGCGTGGGGACCCCAACTCGAGGAGGCCCTTCGTGAACGTCAGAAATTTCATCGACGGCGCCAGCGTGGATGCGCACAATGGCGCGACCAGCGATCTGGTGGATCCCACGACCGGTGAGGTCTTCGGTACCGCACCGGTGTCCGGCCAGGCCGACATTGATGCGGCCTACTCAGCGGCTGATCGGGCCTTCGAGACGTGGGGCAACTCCACTCCGGCCGAGCGGCAGATGGCGCTATTGAAGATTGCCGATGCGCTGGAGGCCCACGGCGAGGAACTCGTGGAGTTGGAGTCCCAGAACACCGGCAAGCCCATCGCCGTGACTGCGGCGGAGGAGCTCCCACCGATGATCGACCAGATCCGCTTCTTTGCCGGCGCCGCCCGTGTTCTGGAGGGCCGCGCATCGGGTGAGTACATGTCCGGCTTCACCTCGATCATCCGCCGTGAGCCGATCGGGGTCATCGGGCAAGTCACCCCGTGGAACTATCCGATGATGATGGCGGTCTGGAAGTACGCACCGGCACTGGCCGCTGGCAACACGATCGTTCTCAAACCCAGTGACACCACCCCGGCCACCACCGTTCGCATGGCCGAGATCATCGCTGAAGCAGACGCGCTTCCACCTGGGGTATTCAACGTGGTCTGCGGGGATCGCGATAGCGGCCGTCGGCTCGTGGAACACCCGACTCCGCAGATGGTCGCTATCACCGGGTCCGTGCGCGCCGGCATGCAAGTTGCCGAATCCGCCGCCAAGGATCTCAAGCGGGTTCATCTCGAGCTCGGTGGCAAGGCCCCCGTGGTCATCTTCGAGGATGCCGATGTCGAAGCGGCCGCGGAGAACCTGGCAATGGCCGGGTACTTCAACGCCGGTCAAGACTGCACGGCTGCCACGCGGATGATCGTGGCTCCCAAGATCTACGACGACTTCGTCGCTGCGATGGCTGAGCAAGCGCGAGGCACAGCTACCACTTTCGAAGATGGTCCTGGCGGGGATGCGTTTGTGCCCCCGGTCAACAATGCCAATCAGCTCGATCGAGTGCTGGGTTTCTTGGAGCGCGCACCCAAGCACGCAGAGGTGGTTGCCGGAGGGGTGCGCCAAGGAAGCCGTGGCTTCTTCGTGGAGCCCACCGTGGTCGCCGGCTTACAACAGGACGACGAGATGATCCAAAACGAGATCTTCGGACCGGTCATCACGATCCAACGCTTCACCGACGAAGACGAAGCGCTGCGGTGGGCCAACGGGGTCAACTACGGCCTCGCGTCCAGCGTGTGGACCAAGGACTTTGGTCGGGCCATGCGGATGGCCAAGGGCTTGAACTTCGGCACCGTGTGGATCAACACCCACATTCCGGTGGTGGCCGAGATGCCGCACGGTGGTTTCAAGCATTCCGGTTACGGCAAGGATCTGTCGATGTACAGCCTGGAGGATTACACCCGCATCAAGCACGTCATGGCCGACCTCAGCGTCTAACCCACCTGAGTTAGAGGACGTCGCGTGCAGCATCCACTGCCGCGGCTACGAATGCGCGGGCCGCTGGCAGCACGGCATCGGCAGAGCGGATGGCTATCGATACCGTCCGTGGCTCCACTTGTGGAGACAGCGGTAATGCCACGATGCGCTCATCGTTCAGGTCAACAGCCAGCCTCGGCATGATTGCTGGTGCAACACCGCTGCGCACCATCGCCTGCACCGCACCGTTGTCTACGGTGCGGAACAAGTACCGCGGTGTGATGCCGTGGCTGCGCAAGATGACATCCACGTCGTCTTGGTACGTCAGCGGTGGTTGACCGATCAACGCAACACCATCGAGATGCTCGAGAGGGAAAGCGCCCTTACGCACATGGACGAGGAGGGGGCTGTCTCGAGCAAGGAGGAGCAGATACGGGTCGCGCCCAAGTTCGGTGACGTCCACTCGTGGGTCGTCGTAACTACCCTCGATGAACGTGACGTCGAGCTCGTCATCGAGCAGATCGTCGATCAGCCCCTCCGAACTTGGTCCCTCATACAAAGCCACGGTGATTCCGGGGGAGACCTCCCGCAAGGAGCGCACTGCAACGGGAAGCAAGTGCACCGAGACGCTTTGAAACGTGCCGATGGATACCCGGCCCGTTGCTCCGGCGAGGGTCTCCTCGACGTCGCGCTGCGCCGCTGTGACGTGTTCGAGGATGTGCTCGGCCTGGGGCAGCAGAACTCGGCCGGCAGGCGTCAAGGTCACGGGCTTGGGGCCGCCGGGTCGGTCGAACAACGAAGTCCCTAGGAGGCGTTCCAAGGCGGCTACTTGTTGGCTGACGCTCGCTTGGCTGTAGCCGAGTTCATCTGCGGCGCCACCGAAGGATCCTTCGGTGGCGACAGCGACGAACGCGGACAGTTGGCGAAACGATGCCTGCTGCAAACTCATCATTACATAATACGATCAACACAACAGAGATCCATTGTTTTTCTTTATGTCTAAAAGTCTCTAACGTCACGGTTGGCGAAAGGAGCCCCCGTGCACGAGACAAACCCCCACCTCCTCTCCGACTTTCACGCGCTGGCTATGGCCATCGAGGAGGGGACATGGAACGACGATGACCCCCGCGCGCAGGCGATTGTGCTGGTGGCGCGAACCCAAGGCGTGGCACCCACCGCGCTGGCGGTGTTCGACGACCAGGTCGCCCCAGCTCCGGTGCGCGAGCGTGCCTTCGCGGCGATCGCTGGCCGCGTCCTGGCAAGCGCCTAAAACCATCCCCCGTCCTGCGTCGGTTGTGGCCGGCCCGCTTCGGCGTGTCGCCGGCACAAGTGACGCAGCAACGGGGAAAGGGAAGGGCCCGGGCATCGCGCCCGGGCCCTTCCCTTTGTGCTCGCTCGTTGTGCGATCGCTTACGCGCCGCCCTCGTTGAGGGTGACCTCGATCGGCGTGAAGCCGTCACCGGTGGTGTCCACACCCTCAGCTTGCAGGGCTGCGTTAGCAGCTTCAGCGAACTGGTTGGTGTAGGCGGTATCGGCCGGAGCCTCGCTGATCACGGTCGCACCCTCGAGGTTCGGGGTGTTCAGTGAGATGTCCACCGTCTGATCCCACTCGGCGGAATCGATGATGCCGATGCCGTTCGGGGAGGGCCAGATGAGCTTGTTCACCTCGTTCATCATCCACAACTGGTGGCTGGCGCCGAGCTGGGATCCGTTCGCCGTGACGATGTCCGCACACTCCTGCGGGTTGTCACGGCAGTAGATCCAGCCCTCGAAGGACGCCGTCACGAACCGCTCGGCGAGATCCTGGTATTCGGGATCAGCGAGCCGCTC
>DASYOJ010000014.1:0-1664 GCA_036007925.1 Candidatus Nanopelagicales bacterium | reverse complement strand
TCGGATCGCTCGGCGCACAAGATCGTGATCACGCCCTAGCTTTTCGACTCCGCTTAGCGGATGTCAGGGGTGTGCTCTACCGTGCTTGGTGACTGGTAGTGCGGTAACGGGGGTGAGGACAGTGGCCAGGCCACGGGTTCGACGAACGAGGCGGCACCAAAAGCACCGCGAAATGGTGATGCGCTCGCACAACGGCGTGTGTCACATCTGCGGACAAGGTGCTGCGGATGCAATCGACCACATCGTGCCGGTCGCCTGGGGTGGATCGGATGATCCCTCTAATCTCGCGCCCGCGCATACGTCCTGCAACTCCGCGAAGGGCGATGCGGCCCCGGCGCAGTGGACCTACTCGCGGCCGTCGATGTGGTTGCCGGGCTATGGCCCGCGCGCTGAAGGGGGCGCTGCTGCCCGCGCCTCTGGTGGTTCGGGCTGTTGGGCGATCGGTGGCGCGGTTGTTGCCGGCATGTTCGCTAGTGCTTTCGCCACTTCTGCGGGTCTGCCGTTTTGGATCTCACTGCTCATCTGGGTCGGGGTGACCTGGGGTCTGATCCGTTGGATCAACCAACGAAAACGCGACAAAAATTCAGGGATCTCGGGTGCATCCGGGACATCGGGTTCGCTCAGTGAACCGCCCGAGATTCGTATGGCCGATGGTTCGTTGCTACGCGATGGTCGCGGCACGATGTCGTTGGGTGGGACTGCGGCGGACACTCCCCCACCCGGTGAGCAGATGGAATGGTTGGCCTTCCAGCCCGAAGGCAACAACGCCCACCGGTTGATCAGCGAGGGATTGCGCCTATCCCCCGGCTTCACCGGCTACCGCGATGGGCTGGTGCAGCCCGACGGGAGCCGGTTGGTTGTCAATGCGATGGCCAGGTTGGCCGCCGACATCGCCGCCAGCGGAGATGAAGACGCCACCGCCGCACCGGTCGGGTTCATCGCTGCGGGCGATTGGGAACAGTTCCCGAAGTTGCACGATTCGATCACGTTGGTGCAAGTAGCGCTGACCGTCGAACAAGACGGTTCTTACTCTGGGCGGATCGGGTTCCGCTCGTCGGTGGGACGCTAGTGGTCCACACAGTTGATGTCGGTAGCCAGAAAGTCCGGGCCTTTGCAGATGATGGCATCGTCTAACACCTTGGCCGGCGCATAGGTGAAGCGATCACCGACGTTCAAGCCGGCCGGATGACCTGAGCCTTTTCCGAATTTTCGATACGCCTCACGCGCGATGTCTGCTTGCTGCCTATCGACGGCGGCTAAGTGGTTCACCTCCACGCATGCCCATCTGGATACGTAAGCAACAGTTATTGAGGTTTCATCATCGGTGGGGGCGATGCGGTTTCGGGAAGCGAGTCTTGCGCAAGGTAAGCAGTGGTGGACGGGAAGGCAATGGCAGTACCCACCTCCTCGACCACCTCGCGGATGATGAGCAGGAGTTGCTGCTGGACGTGCATGAACTCGTAAATTTTGTTGGTATCAACCAGGGCCCGAACCTCGATATCGATGGACGATGCGCCGAACTCCGAGACCGTCACCCGCGGCAATTCTGGGCCATCGATCACGAGTGGATGGGCGCGCAAGCGCTCATCGATTCCGGTGACTAGTTGCTGCAACTGTTCCATCGTGGTCTCGTATCGGACCCCGATGGTGTGCAGGAACAACGA
>DASYOJ010000013.1:0-2945 GCA_036007925.1 Candidatus Nanopelagicales bacterium | reverse complement strand
TTGATACCGATGTTGTTTGCATTGGTGCTCGGCCCGCCACTCAAGAAGGCTCCATCGCACATGGCAAGTTTCGGTAGCGGCTGACGATTCGACTGCTGCACCGTTGACTCGTGGGCGTAGGCCGCAGGCGCCAGGCCCAAGGTCAGTGTGATGACGGCGGTCACGGCAAGGCTTCGCATGTTCGTGACCGTAACATCGATAACCAAGTCGAGAACGATCTGTGATCCTTTTGAGGGGCTACCCCTACACCCGCTGAGAGCGCTGGACCGCGCCGAGGACTCCATTCACGAACGCCGGGGACTCCTCTGTCGACAGTGAGCGAGCCAGCTCGACTGCCTCGTCTATGGCAACAGCGTTCGGGACATCGGCAACAAAGAGGATCTCGTAAGCACCCAGACGCAGCACCTCACGATCGACCGCCGGCAAGCGGTCCAGCGACCAATCCTCGAGCGATGCCGCTAAAGCGCTGTCCACTGCCGACTGATTGGCGACCAGCCCTTCGACCAATTGCACGGTGTAGTCGTTCAGGGCTGGGTCACCATTGGTTCGTCGCCGACGCACCGTCTCCGCCAGCACCGACGCGACCGGCACACCCTTGGCGTCAGCTTCGAAAAGAACGTCCAAGGCCCGTTTGCGCGCCTTGCTGCGAGCGGACATCTAATCGTTCACTCGACCGAGATACGACCCGTCGCGTGTATCCACCTTGACTTTGGTATCCGATTCGACGAATAAGGGCACCTGGATTTCAGCGCCCGTTTCGAGAGTTGCAGGCTTGGTGCCACCGGTTGAGCGATCACCTTGCAGACCCGGCTCGGTGTAGGTGATGATCAATTCCACTGACGCCGGCAGTTCGACGATAATCGGGTTGCCTTCATGGACCGAAACGTTCGCATTTTGGTTTTCCAACAAGAAGCGCTCCGCATCACCGACAACCGGTGCGGGGACGGGAAGTTGCTCATAGGAGCTAACGTCCATAAAGATAAAATCATCTCCATCACGGTAGAGGTACTGCATCTCGCGACGATCAACGGTTGCGGTCTCGACTTTCACCCCGGCGTTGAAGGTTTTGTCCACGACTTTTCCAGACAACACATTCTTCAGCTTCGTCCGGACGAAAGCACCACCCTTGCCTGGCTTGACGTGCTGAAATTCCACGACCGACCACAACTGACCGTCAATGCTCAGCACCATGCCGTTTTTCAAATCATTCGTCGTCGCCACGCCCACATCTCCGCTCTCGCTGATCCTTACCCGATTCCCCGTTCGGCTAGCCGACTCTAGTCAGTGTGCGCTCTTCTTGGGTCAGCACCTGCACCTCGTATCCCACCAGGACTGTGTCTTCGATCCGAACGCCCCCGCGACTCGGCAAGTACACACCCGGCTCCACCGTGATGGCAGCCCCCGCGGGCACGGGAACATCATTCGTGGCAGAAATCATCGGTTCCTCGTGAATCTGTAACCCCACCCCGTGCCCTGTGCCATGCGTGAAGTGCCGCGCGTACCCAGCGTCAGCGATCACCTGTCGGGCGGCACTATCGATACTCGATGCCAGGGTCTTCGGTTGCACTGCGTCCATACCGGCCTGCTGGGCTTGTCGGACCACATCATGCAACTCACGCTGCCACGACGCAGGATTCGCACCCACCACATAGGTGCGAGTCATATCCGCGTGGTAGCCAGCCACCATCGCGCCACAGTCGATAACGAGTAGATCACCAACTTCGAGAGTCTTGTCCCCTGCTCGGTGGTGCGGAATGGCGGAATTAGCTCCGCTCCCGACGATGGTGGGGAAGGCCCGATCCTCGGCGCCTAGTTCCACGAATCGCTGTTCCAGCCGGCGGGCAATGTCGACTTCACGCTGCCCTGGTTTGATCGATTCGGCAATGTCGCCTAAGCCACGTGCAGTGATCGCACAGGCTGCGCGCAGCGCCTGAATCTCGTCTTCGTCTTTGGTGACGCGTAAGGCCCGGATGGGATCTGGTCCCGCAGTGACGCCCAAGCCAGCTTCCTTCAGCCGATTTGCGAACGCCACCGACGCTCGATCATCAAGAGCTACGGGGCGACCAGTCAACAACTGCGTAAGCGCACTGGGAATATCCCGCTCGATGATGACATCGACGTCCGAACACTCAGCAGAAACCTGCTCTTGGTACCGGCCGTCAGTTATCACCACAACCCGATCACCATCGATCACCACAGTGGCGTTGCTGCCGCTGAATCCTGTGACGTAACGAATGGTCGGTAGATCACCGGTTACGTAGGCACAATCGCCTAAGCGCGCAACTGCAGCCAGCACGGCGCCGCGACGAGCAGAGTTGAACGTCACGGATTCTGCATAAGGCCCGCGAGCGCACGCAGGGCCAACCGGTAGGAATCGACTCCGAATCCGGCAATCGTGCCGTGCGCAACTCCCCCCACAACCGAGGTGTGCCGGAACTCTTCCCGACTAAGCGGATTGCTCAGGTGCACCTCAATGAGAGGTGCTGTCAACATGGCGCACGCGTCTCGGATCGCGTAGGAGTAGTGCGTAAAGGCTGCCGGATTCAGCAACACTGGGATCTGGCCGTCGGCCGCTTCATGCAACCAGGTGATCATCTCGGCTTCGTCGTTGGTTTGCCGAACCTGCGCATCCATACCCAAGGCTGCTGCCGCAGCGCGCGTCGATTCGACCAATTCCGCATAGTCAACGGTCCCGTAGACATCCGGTTCACGCGTACCTAGACGATTGAGATTGGGTCCGTTGAGAATCCACACCGGAACAGCAGCTTGGCTCATGGCGGGCAAGCGTACGCGCCTAGCGCTAGGAACTCACGGCCTCGTAGGCCGCCACGAGCAAACTGGGGTCCGGTGCTTGCCAGACAATCGGATGCTGCATTCCCTGCAGAACCACGAAGCGCAAAGTGTTGCCCCGAGACTTCTTATCCATCTGCATGGCCGGCAAGAGT
>DASYOJ010000012.1:0-9966 GCA_036007925.1 Candidatus Nanopelagicales bacterium | reverse complement strand
CGTGTGCTCAGCGCGCGGAGAGGTCATCGCTTCGACTACCGTCGAACCACGGGGCTGACGAAGGAAACGGGCAATGAAGATCACCGACTATGAAGCACTCAGCTTCGATTGCTACGGCACCTTGATCGACTGGGAGGCCGGCATCGGCGCGGTGCTACGAGCGTGGGCCGACCGCCACGGCCTCGACATGAGCACCGAGGAGTTGCTCGTTTCCTATGCCGATCAAGAAGCCGAAGCCGCCCGCAACCACCCCACCGATCCTTACCCCTCGATCCTGGCGAGAGCAATGCGCGCTTTGGGTAAGGAACTACACACCGAGGTCACTTACGACGATTCCCATGCCTTAGCCACGTCGGTGCCCGACTGGCCGGCCTTTCCCGATTCCCAGGAATCACTGCAGCGCCTATCTGAGCACTTCAAACTCATCATCTTGTCCAATATCGACAACGACGGCTTCGCCGCCAGTAACGCCAAGCTCGGCGTTACCTTCGATGCGATCCTCACCGCGGAAGACATCGGTTCCTATAAGCCCGCCGAGGGTAACTTCGATGCCCTCGATCACCGGGTCGATTCGATGGGCATCCCCCGCGACAAGCTGCTGCACGTTGCCCAAAGCCTGTTCCACGATCATGTTCCGGCAAAGTCCCGGGGCATGACCACCGTGTGGATCAACCGACGTCACGCCGATCCCGGCTGGGGCGCCACCCCCAACCCCCAAGCCGACGTCACCCCGGATTGGACGTTCACCTCGATGGCGCAGTTCGCCGACGCCGTCGAATCCGGCCGCGCATGACCGACACAAGCACGCCTAACCACACCAGCGGTTTTGCCACCTTCGTCGGTCGACCCAACGCCGGCAAGTCCACGCTCATGAATGCGATCGTGGGCAGCAAGCTCGCGATCACCTCCGATCGTCCGCAGACCACGCGGCGCACCATCCGCGGCATCGTTTCGCGCACCGATGGTCAACTCATCATCGTCGACACCCCCGGTATGCACCGCCCGCGCACGCTGCTCGGTGAACGGCTCAACGATCAGGTGCATGAAACTTTGGCCGATGTGGATGTCATCGGTCTGTGCCTGCCGGCCACCGAAGACATCGGACCGGGGGACCGGTTCATCGCCGAACAGATCGCGAAGACCACAGCGATCAAGTTCGCGATCATCACCAAGTCCGATACGGCCACCCCCGAGCGCATTGCCGAGCAACTGCTGCAAGCCCAAGGCCTTGCCGAACAACTCGGTTTCGCATTCGCCGAGATCATCCCCGTCTCGGCCGCCACGGGAGTAAACGTGCCCACCCTCACCGAATTGCTGATCGAGGCGATGCCCCAGGGCCCGAGCCTTTATCCCGAGGACGAGATCACCGACGAACCGATCGACATCACTATCGCCGAATACATCCGCGAAGCAGCACTGAAGGAAGCCCGCGAAGAGCTTCCGCACAGCATCGCGGTGGTGGTCGAGGAGATCGTGCCCCGCGAAGACCGCCCCGAGGGCAAACCCCTCACCGACGTCCGCGCCGAGATCTACGTGGAGCGCGACAGCCAAAAGGCCATCGTGATTGGCAAGAAGGGTTCACGCCTGAAGGAGATCGGCGCCACCTCCCGCCCCCACATCGAAGCCCTGCTTGGCACCCCCGTCTTCCTCGACCTGCACGTCAAACTCGCCAAGGACTGGCAAAAGGACCCCAAGCAACTGCGCCGCCTCGGCTTCTAGGCATATTTACATATTTCTGCATTTATGCCTACCATGGGCGCATGAGAACAACGCTGGATTTAGACGATGAGCTCTACACCCAGGTGAAAGTGCTGGCTGCCGAAAATCGCCGAACGGTCACGTCGGTCGTCGAGGACGCACTTCGCCGAGTGCTCATCGAGCACGCGCAGGCAAAGAAACCGATCGAACTGCCAGTTTCGAAGGAGACTGGCTGGGTCCACCCAGGAATTGACATCAACGACGCACGTGCGATCCGTGACCTGCTGGATGGCTAGGCATGTTGTGCCTGGACACGAACATCCTTGTTCACGCATTCCGGGCTGGTTCGCCTGAGCACCAGCGGGTTCACTCGTGGTTGATTGAGGCGCTCAGTGACGATGAACCTGTAATTGTGCCCGTCGAGGTTGGCTCTGCATTCTTGAGGCTGTGCACAAACCGCAAGGCTTTCCCGGATGCGAGTTCGAGCTCAGATGCGCTGGAATTTCTCCAGCGCGTAACCAGTGCGGCCTACGTAGTTTCGGCAAGCCCCTCCGCATGGCAACGCTTCTTGGATCTTGTTGCCGAGTTCGAACTTGTAGGAAACGACGTTCCCGATGCGCTTATCGCGGCCGAGGCTATTGACTCCCAAGCTTCCCTTGTCACGTTTGACCAAGGTTTCACGCGCTTCGCTGACCTGCAGGTTCAGTCCGTGCCGTAGACGAGCTCTAGGCAAGAGCGGGCTAGGGCGAATCGCGATGGGAATACTCGAATAACTGCTTGCTCGGCCCCGACTGGCGCAGCTTCAGCAGTTTGGCCTGGGCGTCGGCCACAGTGGGGAATTCGCCTTCATCCACGAACCAGCACACGGTCATCGGTTCGATCGCACGATGAAACCACTCAGCACGCCGCTTCATCACCGCCCGGTGCCCCGGATCGTCGATCACGAAGGACCGCAAGGCCGCTAGATCCCGCCATACCGACATGTTCACCAGCATGGCGTCGTCGTCCAGTCCCTCGGCGGACAAGCGAATGCTGAGTGATCCATCGCCGTCATCGCGCAGCCGCCAGATGAATCCATCGCTGGCTTCGGCTGCCGCGTTCACGTCGGCGACCATCGCCACGAAATCCGTCATCTCCTCAGAGGACAGCGGAAACTTCGCGAGCGCCAAATTCAGCTGCGCGAGTGGCATTAGAACCTCTCGTCGAGGTCTGGGTGCAGTTCGTATCGGCGCCCATACGTCTCGACGATCGCGATGATGATGGCCACCAGCGGGATGCCGATGATCGCCCCGATGGGGCCGAACAAGGCTGCGCCAACGAAAACTGCGCCGAGGGCAACCCCGGAGTTGATGTCCATCGTGGCGGTGGACACTCGTGGGGTGAAGATGTAGTTCTCGATCTGTTGGTAGATCGTTGCAAAGATCACGATCCACAGCACATTCCACGGGTCTTCGAATGCAGCGAACAGTGCTGGGACGACGAGGCCGATGTAGGTACCCACGGTGGGGATGAACTGGCTGACGAATCCGGCGAAGATTCCCATCGGCAGCCAGTAGGGCACGTCGATGATCCAGAAGAAGAACGCGTGCGCGGCCGAGGAGATGATCGCTAACGCGAGGCGGGAGATCACGAACCCGCCGGCCTTGCGCACCGAGATATCCCAGACGTCCATGAAGACGACCTGTCGATCCGGCGGCAGCCAGGAGGCGATGAAGCGTTTGATTTTCGGTGATGCGGCGGAGAAGTAGAAGCTGAATACCAAGATGGTCAGGAACGAGAACAAAACGCCGAACACCCCGGCAACAACACCGATGATGCCGCCGGCCAGGGAGCCGGCGAGGTTGGCCACCTGCTCGGTGGTCAAATTCAAGTTGGTGGTGATTTCGGCCGGGTCGATTCCGGCGTTGAAGGTGCCGTTCAACCACGCGACAACATCAAGAATCAGAAACGGAATGCTCAAGACCAAGGCTGTGGCCTGGTTGGCTAGCGCCCCGCCGAACAAGAACAAGAACAAGCTCACGGCGATGGTCACGCCCAGCGCCACGATGGCGGTCGCGAGCCCGCGGGGCATCCCGCGCCGGGCCAGCCCCGTGACCAGTGGATCGAAGGAGATCGCCAGCAGCCAGGCCAGCAGGATGTTGAACAAGAAGCCGGCCAGGCGGATCGCGGTCCATTCGAATAGTTGGAACAGCAAAATCGCGACGAGGATGGTCACGATGGTCTTGCGCAGGAACCGGGGATCCAGGGCCACCATCTGGACCGAGCGGCGCGAGACCGGAGCAGGGGTATCTCCTGCTCGCGCGTCCGGAGGCGTGGGGTCCTCAGCCATCCGAAGCCTCCATCCACGACCCCACCGAGGCCCTCTGGGCGCGCCACCTGCACGCATCGCTGCCAGCCGGTGAGAATGTACCGTGCCGTTGTACCGCGATGAGGGAATTGTGCTGCGCACCCAGAAGTTGGGTGAAGCAGATCGCATCATCACCCTCCTGACCCGCAGGAACGGTCGCGTGCGGGCGGTGGCTCGTGGTGTGCGCAAGACGTCGAGTCGTATCGGTGCCCGGCTGGAGCCGTTCAACCACGTGGATGTGCAGTTCTACGAAGGCAAGTCCTTGGATAACGTCTCCCAGGTCGAGACGATCGATGCGATCGGCGGCAAACTTGCGGGCGATTACCCGAAGTGGACCGCCGGCACCGTGATGTTGGAAACGGCCGAACGGCTCACCCCAGAAGAGCGTGAACCCACGATGCAGCAATACGCGCTGCTGGTCTCGGGCCTTCGGTCGATGGCGGCAAGTGAGCACGAACCCACGCTCATCCTCGATGCCTACCTGCTGCGCAGCCTCTCAGTTGCCGGCTGGTCGCCCTCGTTCGATGAGTGCGCCCGTTGCGGCGAACCAGGTCCGCACCGAGCCTTCAACATCCAAGCCGGCGGCATGATGTGCCCGGCGTGCCGGCCACCTGGCAGCGCAGCGCCGAGCCCGCTCACTGTCGCCCTGCTCGGCGCCCTGCTCTCGGGGGACTGGGAAGTCGCCGATTCCGCCGCCCACCGCGAGCGCACCGAGGCCAGCGGCCTGGTGGCCGCCTTCTTGCAATGGCATATCGAGCGGGGCCTGCGTTCCCTGCCCTTGGTCGACCGCACCTGGCACTCCCAAGCCCAGGGCCTGTAAGGATCAAGCAATGGTCCGGCGGAACAACCCACCCCAGCGCACGCCTACGCCGCACCCCTCGGGCGCGAAGCCGCCGAAACTTCCAACCGAACTCATCCCAAAACACGTAGCGATCGTCATGGACGGTAACGGCCGCTGGGCGAAGGAACGTGACCTGCCGCGCACCAAGGGCCACGAGATGGGCGAAGCGAGTTTGCTTGATTGCGTGCACGGCGCAATCGAGTTGGGCATCACGCATATCTCCGCGTACGCCTTCAGCACCGAGAATTGGAAGCGCTCACCGGATGAAGTGAAGTTCTTGATGGGCTTCAACCGGGACGTGATCAGACGACGCCGCGATGAGATGAACGAACTCGGTGTGCGGGTGCGCTGGGCTGGCCAGCGTAAGCGGTTGTGGAAGTCGGTTATTGATGAACTCGAAACCGCGGAAGAACTCACCAAGAACAACAACACGCTCACTCTCACGATGTGCGTGAATTACGGCGGCCGCGCCGAGATCGCTGAAGCCGCGAAGAAGGTCGCGAAGCACGTCCAAGAAAACAGACTCGACCCGGACAAGATCGACGAACGCACCATCGCGAAGTACCTCGACGAACCCGACATGCCCGATGTCGATCTGTTTGTCCGATCTTCCGGTGAGCAGCGCACCTCCAACTTCTTGATCTGGCAATCCGCCTATGCCGAGATGGTGTTCTTGGACACCCTGTGGCCGGACTTCGACCGCCGGCATCTATGGCACGCCTGCGAGATCTACGCCTCCCGGGACCGCCGGTACGGGGGAGCGATTCCGAACCCGCCACCGAGCTGACGCCCCTGCTAGCACAATGTGCCCATGCGTCGCCTGAAAGTCCTGCTGGTCGAAGACAACGATTTCACCCGCTCCACTGTTGCTGCCTCGCTGCGCCAGGAGGAGTGTCAGGTAGTCGCATCTGCCTCAACAGCCAAGGAGGCGGTCACCGCCGCAAGCGAGCACGACATCGATTGCGCGGTGATCGACCTGCACTTAGGTCCTGGTCCCACGGGTATCGACGTGGCGCACTCGCTGCGCAAGGCCGACCCGGATCTAGGGATCGTGCTGCTGACTTCCTACGCCGATCCGCGATTGCTGTCCGGTGGTAATCGCCCGCTCCCGCCGGAGTCGGTGTACGCGGTGAAGAACGATGTCCGCTCCACGGGGCAGTTGCGCGAGAAGATCGACATGGCGATCGGTGAAGCCGATCGGCCTCCGGCGCAGTCGGTTGGTTACGTGCCGCTGACCGATACGCAGATGGAGATGCTGCGCATGGTGGCCGACGGCTTGACCAATGTGGAGATCGCCAAGCGGCGCTCGGTCACCGAGCGCGCCGTCGAGACCGCACTTGCTCGCATCATGCGCAAACTCGAGATCGAAGCCGAGTCGGGGGAGAACTCCCGGGTGCTGTTGATCCAGACCTATCACCAGCTCATCGGTGGCCCCGGTGGTCGCTGAGCAGACTTCCTTGCGCGACATCATCGGGGGCCGCTGGGCGGTCTCCTGGCAGGGCAATCTCCTGCTGTTCCCCATCTCGGTGCTGTTCATCATGTTCACCGAGCCGGCGTTTGCGTCGGTGGATCACTGGGTCGAAGGCATCCTGGTGAGTTCGGTCGCCTACCTCGCAGCCGTGGGGATCTTGTCCCTCGCAGAAGTCACGGTGCTGCGTAACCGTCGCACGCATCCGGTGCCGATCTGGCTGGTGGCGCTAGCCGGTGGGGTTGCCTGGATGGCGCGCAGTGCGGTGTTGAAGACCTATCTCGACCTCCAGGGCCTGCCTTCCCAAGCTCCGTTGGGTCAGCGGCTCGTGTACGGCTTTGTTCTCGGCGCGGTGATGATTCCCATTACCGCGTGGACGATGGCGGCTTTCGCGAATTTTTATCAACGACGACGCCAACTCGTCGACGAACTCGTCCACGAGGAACTGAAGACCCAACATCTGGCGACATATGTCGAAGCCATGCATCAAGGAATCGTGGACCGGGTGCAGCGAAGCGTCACACGAACCGCCGGGTCGGTGCGATGGTCCGGAAAAGAAGACGAGACCTCTCTCGCCGAGGGAATCAAGGCGTTGGATTCGGTTTCCCAGGAAGCCGCGCGGGAATTGTCGGCCAATTTGTGGCAGCAAGCGCAGCGTTCGGCCAGCTTGAATCCACTACTGATCATCCGGTCGGGTGCGACCACGAGGCCTTTTAACTATTGGTCCATCATCCCGATTTTCGTCTTTGCGATTCCGGTCTTGTTGCGCGTTTGGCCGTTGGGGCCAACTTTGGTGATCGTTGTAGTCCCCACCATCTACGCGCTTGCGGTTTCGATCGTTGCGAATTACCTGGCCCCGCGCCTTTCTCCCAACGCTGCGCTGGCCTCGTACGGCGTTGCGGTGGCTCTTTTGCTGGCATCGGGATTGGTGGTCTATGGCCTCGTGCAGGTCATCGAAACCGGCAGTGCGTCGGCGGGAAGTTTGCCGTGGCTGGCTGCGTTGGCTTACGGGTTCATCTATCCCCTCGGTGGTCCGTTGACCGCCATCGGGACGGCGCAACGTGAAGCGTTGGATCGCTTGCGTTCATCGATCTCTCAGCAGGAGATCACCAACGCGGCGCTGCAGCGCGAGGAACAGCGCATCCGCCGAGAGATCGCAACCGCATTGCACGGCTCGTGGAGCGGCAACCTCACTGCCGTCAGCATGCGTTTGCAACAAGCCATCGACGACGGCGATAAACAAGCGGCAAACGAAGCGCTATTCGAAGCCCGCCGCCTGATCGACATCGACATCGCCAGCACCGCGCGCCGGGAGAGTGCTGACCTCGAGGCGATCCTGACCACCCTGGCCACGGCCTGGGATGGCTTGGTCGAGATCACCACCAACGTGGCCGTCACGGAAGATCTTTCAGCAACCCTGCTGGCCAGCGTCGAAGACGTTGTGACCGAAGGCATCAACAACGCGGTGCGGCACGGCGATGCCTCGCGCATCGATGTTGCCGTTGAGAGTGTTGACTCGAGCGTCACAATCACGATCACCGACAACGGCATGCCCTCGGGGCCTAGGGTCCCTGGCCTTGGCAGCAAACTCTTCGATTCCCTGGCCCCGGACGCCTGGACGCGCACCTCTCGTACCGAAAAAACCGACCACGGGACCGTCTTGACTGTGCGCATCAGGGCCGCTGCAACCCTCAACTAACCTCAACCAAGGTGTTCGGTATTCCGAATACCTGCTGTTCGGGGTTCCCTGCACTTTTGCGCTCATGCCCACTTCGGCTTGGTACTGCGCTAGCGCCCACTTAACGTCACTCGGTGGGCTTTCCTCCCCACTTTTTTTGTGGCGACGGTTTATGCGGAGTAGGTGACCTGGGCGATGCTGCGTTCACTCGTGGCTTGGACGGCTTCGGCCGCCGTTGTTGTGTCTTCGTTTGCTGCGTCCACGCTGCCGGCTAGCGCAGCTGAGCAGATCCAAGAGCCTTCCTCTGTTTCGCAAGACGACGGTTCGGCTGCGAAAGCCCCGAGCGACGACGAAGCCTCGCCTGGTGAAGAAGCTACGCCCGGAGAAGAAGTCACGCCGAGTGAATCTGAGGCGTGGGTGATGCCGGCGGAGATTCCGGCTCGCTGTGAACCGACAGAGAAATCGACCGCGGAGGAAAGCACGGAGGAGAGCGCCGAGGAAAGCGCGAACGACGACGTCAGCCCCTCGCCGTCAGCGACTGAATCCACATCGCCATCGGAAACCACAACCCCGGAAACGACCGAGTCGGAAACAGCAGAGCCGGAAACAGCAGAGCCGGAAACAACCGAGGCGGAAACAACTGAGCCGGAAACGACCGAGCCGGAAACAACCGACTCGTCGATGTCTGAATCTGCGTCGGAGGAAACCAGTTCGCCAGAGACGATCACCGCGCGCACCGGATCACTGGATCCGGCACCGAGCGAATCGGTGACCTCGAGCCCGTCGTCGAGTGAGTCGACTTCTGGGAGTCCGTCACCGGAGTCCAGCTCCAGCGCTACTCCGAGTCCGAGTGTGAGTGAGACCCCAAGCCCCAGCGCGAGCGCGAGTCCTAGCCCGAGCGTGAGCGCAAGCCCTAGCCCTAGCCCGAGCGCAAGCCCCAGCCCGAGTGCCAGCCCCAGCGCAAGCCCGAGCCCGTCCGCGTCGGTGATTACCTGCCCCGAGCCGGTCACCGGGGTGGCGGTGGAGCCGGGTGTCAACGAGGTGATGGTCTCCTGGCAGTCCAGCGTGGAGGGCGCATCGCCGGAAGGTTTTTATGTGCAGGTCACTGGCCCGGAGGATTTCACCAAGACGGTCTCGGTCCTCGCGCCGGCGGACAGCACCGAGGTGTCGGGTTTGAAGAACGGGGTGGAGTACTCGTTCACGGTTGTTGCTGCGACCCGTGATGGTGCTGCTGCGCCAAGCCAGCAGGTCAGCGCGACCCCGACCACGGGTATGGAGGGCGTGGTTGCGGGGGTGATTGTGGAGTTCACCCCCGGTAGTGAGAAGGCCCGGGGGGAGAGGGATGTTCCGGGTAAGGAGCGGGTGCCTGAGGTTGATTTGACGGTGGGCGACAAAGTCAGTGATGACGCTGTCGTGGTGGAGCTGTCCGAGCCGGTGGATGTGGACACCGCCACGCGTATCGCTGATGAGCTGGAGGTCGATCCGGAAGTGCAGTGGGCCGAGCCGGATCAGTTCTTGTTCACTGCCAGCGAGGCAACGACCACCAACGACGACGCCGCCAGCAGCGAGCCCGTGTTCGGTCCCACCGCGACGGAGACCACGACCACCGACGAGTGGAACCTCGCCGGTGCCTACGGCGTGGACGCGGCGTTCGTGGAGGACCGCCAGGACGCCGGCGCGGATGTAACGGTGGCGGTGATCGACACCGGCATCACGAACCATCCTGATCTTGATGGCTCGTTGGTCAGTGGTTATGACTTCGTGTCGAGTCCGGAGAAGCTCGCAGCGGTCCGGCAGGCGAATGCCCCACCGGTCGCATTCGATGGCGACTACGTCGACACGACTACCTACGGCGCCATCGGTCGTGATGACAACCCGCAAGACCCAGGGGACTGGCGCGACGTCACTCCCGCTCGTGATTCCTCCTGGCACGG
>DASYOJ010000011.1:0-8763 GCA_036007925.1 Candidatus Nanopelagicales bacterium | reverse complement strand
CTCTTCCAACTCATGGCTCAGCGGGCGCACGGTCCGATCGGCCGTGTCGCGGAGTTCATCGGCGAGAACACCAACTTCAGCCTCACCGGCATCCACCAGGCCATCTATTCGTCGAATCAATTCGGTGCTCGAGGACTTCACCTGCTCACTGATTTCGCTGCGAACCGAATCGCGGATCTCCCGCAGCACGTCGAGTTCCTGCGCGCTCGCCAACTGCTGCTGAACCGCCTGCTGGATCAACTCCTCACGCTGAACACGGAACCGCCACTGTGAGTCCAGTACCAATGTCAACAGGAGCCCTCCGAAGACGGCAACCATCCAAAGCGACACGAACTGCGGCGCAGCTGAGTTCACATCGAGTACGCCCAGCAGTAGTCCCAGGATGACGGCCGCGCCCACATAGAGCGACGCGATGATGATCGTCGTCGCGATCACCCAGGGAAGAGCCACCGGTCGAATAGCGCGATCGCGGAAGACCGTTCGATGCATCAGGTACGCCCACGATGCGCTCACCCCCACTGCCACCACGGCAATGACAAGCCACGTGAGTGCGTCGGCGGAGGCCTGCGCGGACAGCGCGATTACGCCGACGGCCAAGGGAACGGATATGACGAACGCCTGCCAGGACATCGCCCACCTTCCCCCGAGGCGCTCGGCAAGGCTTGCGTTGATATCCGGACTAGCCATCGGAGACTGATCGTCCTGCAAGGTCTGTGTAGGCACGCGTGAGTTGCACGCGCGCATTGGTTGCGTCGCTCGTGGGGATCTCAAGTTTGCGCAAGATCCGTGTGATCGACTTGCGTACCGACGGCTCGGTCAACCACAGTCGCCGGGCGATCTCGTCGTTAGACAGGCCGTTTGCAACAAGGCGCATCAGTTCCAACTGCTGGTCCGTCAGATCGACTCCGGTGACCGGCCGCGCTTGGGCTCCATCGCCATCCGCGCTGGCGCGGATCACCTCATCCAGCACGCGACTATCGCCGAGGTCTTGCTTCGATAGGAATAGTGCACCCACGGGAAGTGGGCGGGCTCGCTTTCCCATTACTCGAACGTCGGCGTAGGACGAGAGCACAACGACTCCCACCTGCGGCAACAACCCGCGCAACCCATGCGCAACGTCAACACCCGTGGGACCAGGACCCAGGTCCAAATCCACGAGCACAACATCGGGTCGTGCGGTGCGGGCGCTATCCATAGCGTCGATAACTGTCGCGGCCTGCCCCACCAGCTCGTGGCCCAAGGACTCCACCACCGTTGCCAGCGTCATCCGGGTGAAGGCATCGTCCTCGACCACCAGCACCCGCAGAGCCCCGTCACTTAACACCGGTCCATTATCCGAGGAAGTCCAGTCAAGATCCCCGGGAAGTGTCCACCTACGTAGACAATCCGTCGTATTCCGTGCTCCGCATTACTCCGCCCACAGCACTCCCACTCAGGCTTGCCCGGTGAGCTCACCAGGCAACCGGCAAGGGACCCACGCCCGGCGCCTGCGATTTGGCGCTCTATCTCTCTTGGCCACCACCGGCTTGTTAGGCACCTACCTGGGCTATCCAGGACTGCGACGTGCCTATGCGGCGGTCAACTGCGGCTCTATCTATGACGAAGCGTCACTCGTATCCGAGATAAACAGGATGAACGCCGGGGGCTGCGACACACTCAACATTCCAGCCATGGACATCATTCTGACAAGCGACTTACCCCAAGTAACGCGATCGGGGAATTTCACAATCAACGGATCCACCAGTGGATCGACGACGATCGCTGGGCAAGACAGCCACTCCGCCTTCTACTTCAAGAACGCCACCACCGTGACCGTCACGAGCTTAACTGTTCTAGACACGTACTCCGACACTCATGCTGCCGGATTGTTTGCTGGTGGGAATGTCACGCTAACCGGCGTCACCTTTACCAACAACGAAGCCGACAATGATGAAGGCGGCGCAGTTTCCGTCGGTGAATCCATCGTTATCAACGATTCGACCTTCACCTCCAACAGCGCAGGTGATCGAGGCGGAGCAGTGAGTGCGTTTCGATCGGCAACGGTCACCAACTCGACATTCACTCTCAACACTTCGGCAGACGACGGCGGTGCGATCTTTGCCGGAGCGGAAAGCACAATTACCAATTCGATTTTCGAGAACAACAGAGCAACAAATGAGGGCGGCGCTCTCTTCTTGGATGGTTCTTCAACCGTCACGGGGACCCGCTTCACGTCGAATAGGGCCGGGACCACGAACGTGGGTGGAGCCATCTACTCAGACGGCACGAATCTGACCGTGAGCGACTGTTCCTTCACAACCAACGCCGCCCGCAGCGGTGGTGCGATCTACGCCAAGAACAACGCAGCTGTTTCGGCATCTACGTTCGCGACGAATGATGCAACCCAAGTCGGGGGTGCGGTCTATGTAAAGGCGAACGCGACAATCACGGGCTCTACTTTCACCGGAAACGATGCCGACCAAGGTGGTGGCGCAGTCAGAGCTTATGGGCCTGCGAGCATCGTCGAATCCCTCTTCATCGGAAACACAGCAGTCTCTCGCGGTGGGGCCGTGTTCGCTGGCTATCCCGCTAGTGTCACGGACTCTACGTTTACGAACAACTACTCCACAAGCGGTGGGGGAATTGATTCGCAGACAGCCATCACTGTGCAGAGTTCTACGTTTTCAGGAAACCTCGCTGCCTTGCGGGGTGGAGCGATCTACTCCGTTCTCGATCAGGAAATTCTGTACTCGACCTTCGAAGCCAATACCGCAAACGTTGGCGGAGGAGCGCTCTCGAACAGCACCTCCAGCCCCGCTGGCGCGGCGCTTGACATTACGAATAGCACGTTCAATCAGAACGAAGCTCCGTCCTTCGGCGCGATCTCTTGGAACGGCGATGCCGCTATCAACTTCAGCACTATCGCCGGGAATGAGTTTCAATCCTCGACTGCAGCACTACGGGTCACCGACACGCTTGCTATCTCAAACTCGATTGTGTACGGAAACATCGATCAGACTTCCCGGGTGGCCATCGATTTCGTTGCAACTGGTCGAGTTACGTCTTCTCACAGTCTGTTCACATCAAACTCCAGTTTCTCCGCCCCGCCAGGAAGCACCTTCACAAACACCCTCTACGGGGATCCGCGCCTTGGCCCACTCACGGACAACGGCGGTCCGACCTTGACGATGCTGCCCGCGGCCAATAGCCCGGTCATCGGGATGGCGGATCCCACCGGCGCACCCGCATTCGACCAACGCGGATACACCCGCACCACCAACGGATACGC
Organism: Candidatus Nanopelagicales bacterium; assembly: GCA_036007925.1. Classification (GTDB taxonomy): domain Bacteria; phylum Actinomycetota; class Actinomycetes; order S36-B12; family S36-B12; genus S36-B12. Next base: position 5,495 of record DASYOJ010000011.1, on the reverse strand, counting down.
AGACATGGGATCGGTTGAACGCGGCGGACGCAGGCCCGCACCCGACCCCTCACAAGCACCACCCGCCTGGTTCCAAGCCACCACCCGCAACGAAGAGACCGATCCGTGCCCGGCAAACATGCACCCCAGTTGGGCACAATGGCCCAACGACAACACCGGCGGATGGACCTGCGAATGGTCTACCTGGTGGGACATCAATAAAGGCAACCAAGGCGGCTGGGCCACCACCCCCGGATTCAACCCCGGACGCCCCGTCAATCAATAGCAACATCAGCGTGGGTTGGCCTACCTCGAGCAACTGACTACATAGGTAGACAGTTTCCGCCGGGAAGCGCCGGCCTTTCGTGAGTGAAGCCGCCCCTGCATCACTCTTGCCCGATGAGCAGAGACTCGTCCTCCAACCAGCGCCCACCGCGATCGGCCAATCTGCGTCGCCGGTTGGGTGTCGGTGGCTTGTCCCTGGTGACTACTACCGGCTTGTTCGGCACCTATCTGGGCTATCCGGGCTTGCGACGTGCCTATGCAGCCCCAACATGCGAGGTCACTACTCACTATGACTCCGCCACCCTGGAACCTGGAGAGCTGCGCTACTGCCTAGACCAAGTTGATACTCCAGGTGGCGGCACGATCACCATCAGGCCGGATATCGGAACGATTTACCTGAACGATGACCTCCCCACTGTTACCGCAGTAGGAACTTTCACCATTACGGGTGCTGGTCAAGGAAATAGCCGCATCGACGGTCAGAACTTGAGCTCGGCTTTTCGATTCTCCGGCTTGGCATCCACGGTTTATGTATCCGACTTGACAATTGGGAATACCTACGACGAAACCTACTATGCACCGGCCGTGGACGTTGTCGGAGATCTGACATTATCCGCCTTCTCGGCCGAGGGTAATGAGTCGTCGGATGACGGCGGTGCGGTGCGGGTAGGGTCGAATGCGGTTATCCGAGACTCGACATTCACGAACAATGAGGCGGCACGCTATGGGGGTGCACTGTCCATAGCTGGCTTCGCCGCCGTTCACGACTCGGACTTTGATAGCAATGAAGCAGGAGAAGATGGCGGGGCCATCGCGGGGTACTACACAACAACAATCACTGGTTCATCGTTTACATCGAACAGCGCTCTTGATGACGGTGGTGCCGTTTACGTACGTTTGGGGAATGTCAACGTCACCAACTCATCCTTTGACAGCAATGACGCCGACTACGACAGTGACGGCTACGGTGCGGGAGGTGCGATCTGGACATCTTACGGAGTTGACATCAGCGATTCAGTATTGAATCGCAACTCTGCATACGATGCCGGAGCCATCTACTCTCGCTCAAACGCTTCCATTACACGTTCGACTTTCTCCTACAACACCGTATCCGGGTTCGGCGGTGCCATCAGCGGTGCACCGTATCCCGCGCCGTTGGCCTTGCTCACGGTAACGAACAGCACATTCACCGCGAATGATGCCCAGGGTTGCGCAGCGATCAACTGGTATGGAAACGCTCAAGTCAATTTCGTGACGATTACAGCGAATACGAGTACCGGTGCCAATCCCAATTTCCCAGCTATCTACGTCGATGGTGATGTGAGTCTGTCAAACTCAATCACCTTTGGAAACATCAATGTTTCTGGTTCCTCTGTAGACCTTGATGTGCGTGGAGTGTTGACTGCTTCGAATAGTCTCCTAAGTTCTAGTTCCAGTTTCACAGCCCTTAACGGACAGACAATTTCTGGTGTGACTTATGGGGATCCGAAACTGGGCCCGCTCGCCAACAACGGTGGCCCGGTAGTGGCGAATACCGGCAGCCCAACTTTAACCATGCTGCCCGCGGCCAATAGCCCGGTCATCGGGATGGCAGATCCCACCGGCGCACCCGCATTCGACCAACGCGGATACACCCGCACCACCAACGGATACGCAGACATGGGATCCGTGGAACGCGGCGGACGCAGGCCCGCACCCGACCCCTCACAAGCACCACCCGCCTGGTTCCAAGCCACCACCCGCAACGAAGAAACCGATCCATGCCCGGCAAACATGCACCCCAGTTGGGCACAATGGCCCAACGACAACACCGGCGGATGGACCTGCGAATGGTCCACCTGGTGGGACATCAATAAAGGCAACCAAGGCGGCTGGGCCACCACCCCCGGATTCAACCCCGGACGCCCCGTGAGTTAGTAAGTCGAACGCAGTCATGGTCGACAACGTCGTTCTCGTTGGAGCTCCACGATCGGGAGCGAGTGTCTTTCAATCGGCGCTGCTTGCTGCTGATGGGTGGGGGCCGTCTGAGTTGTCGGCAACGCACGTGATCGACGAGTGCCTACGGGAAGTAGGAGACGCGGATTTTGATTCACATCGACTGCTGGCCTCCGATCTAACCGACCGGATTCGCCAGCGCGTCGTGCAGGCTTCGGAGACAGTGGGGCCCGGCGTAACCACGAGCGTTGATTGGCATCCGCGTCTGTCCCTACGTGTTGGGCTGTTGGCCGCAGCACTTCCTGATGCGCGCTTCGTCTTCGTTGCGCGCAGGCCGGTACCAGCGATCTCGTCCTTGATGGAGGCGTGGCGCTCGCGTCGTTTCGCCGTGGATGCCGAACTAGACGGCTGGTGGGGTGAGCCATGGGCTTTCCCGGTGACCCCTGATTGGCGGGAACTCATCGGCAGACCTCCTGCGGATGTGTGCTCCGCGCAGTGGACGGTGATCACGCAGGCGGTCATCGACGATCTCGAAAGTCTGCCCCGTGAAAGGTGGACGGTGGGCTCCTACGAAGGGCTCCTAGCCGATCCTGCGCGGGAACTCGCGGCGGTCTGCACTGACATCGGCATGATGTGGACGGGAGAAGCGGGCCCACTTCCTGTGACTGCGAATGCGGTGAGTTCCCCCAACGCCACCAAGTGGAGCAGAAACTGGCCGGAGATCGCCCCACTCATGCCCCGCATCGAGCCCATCTCAGAGCGACTACGCAGGATCGCGTCCGATCGTCGCCCTGATCTGGTGTGGCCCGACCTGGAGCTCCCTCAAGCACCGTCTGTTCAGTCGCAAGCCATGGAAAGTGTGGGAACACCATTTGCATCCGTTCACACACCTTCGGTGGCAAGGGTGTTGTCGCAAGCAGGTGCGGCGTTGTTGATCACCACCTACAAGTCCGGGCACGTGATCATCGCGCGCGCGTTCGAAGAACGTGTGGACACGGAGTTCACCACCGTCAACCGCCCTATGGGCGTGGCGACTGCCGGAGCTCGGCTGGCAATCGGAGCAAGCGACGCCGTGCTCTCCTTCTCGGCCAATCCCCACATCGGCCAGCGAATTGAGTCCACACCATCAGTGGACGTCGCCTACGCGCCTCGGTCGGTGATCTTCACCGGCGACATTGCGATTCACGACATGGCTTACGGCGACGACGAAGACCTGTATTTCATCAACACCCGGTTCAGTTGTCTGTGCCGGCTAGACGTCCATCACTCGTTCGATCCCATCTGGCGACCATCGTGGATCTCTTCCCTGGCCCCCGAGGATCGTTGCCACCTCAACGGTCTGGCTATGCGCGAAGGACGGCCGCGCTATGTGACCGCGCTGGCGCAAACGGATTCCCCGAACGGCTGGCGTGAGCTGAAGGGCACTTCGGGCGTCATCGTCGATACGGAGACAGACGCCATCGTGACCGAGGGTCTATCGATGCCGCACTCACCACGCTGGCACTCGGATCGATTGTGGTTTCTGGAATCGGGCAAGGGGACTCTCGCTACGGTCGACATCCACACCGGGACGGTCACGACAGTGGCGATACTGCCCGGTTTCACACGCGGCCTGAGTTTCATCGGACCCTACGCGTTTGTCGGCCTGTCTCAAGTTCGGGAATCGGTCTTCACCGAACTTCCGATCACCCAGCAAGCGGATGAGCGCAACTGCGGGGTGTGGATGGTGGACACACGCACCGGGCAGATAGTCGGGTTTATGAAGTTCGACGGGGTGGTTCAGGAGATCTTCGAGGTCCAGGTTATTCCCGGGCGGTGGCCGTCGTTGGTTCAGCAAGGACCGCTCACCCAGAACGCCTTCGTCCTTTCCGACGAAGCCCTGGCGCAGGTTCCACAAGATGGAGAGTGAACCGATGATGCATCAAGGTCAAGACGCTCGACGAAGGGCCGCCTCCGCCAAGGTGCGCCAACGGATACGCATCGGTGGACTCTCACTATTCGCCACCACCACGCTCCTAGGCACCTACGTCGGGTATCCAGGCCTGAAGCGCGCGTCTGCAGCGGCTTGCGCGCCAGTGACGAGTGAATCCACGTTGATCACCGCGCTGGGGGATCTGGGATCCACTTGCGACACCATCACCATCTCGGCATCCACCATCACACTTACCGGCGATCTGCCTATCGTCTCCGGAACAGGACCCTTCACCATTCGTGGTTCTGGAAAGGCCTCGACGATCATCAACGGCGCAGGAGCGCACTCCGCATTCGCTTTCACCTCGCCCGGAACACGTCTCACCGTTTCAGGACTGACTATTCGAGATACGACTTACACGACACGTTCCGGACCAGCCATACACGTGAACGGGAATCTCCACCTGCACGACTTTGCCGCTACCTCTAACAGCAGTAACGCCCGCGGTGGTGCGATTTACAGCCATGGCGATGTCACCATCACTGATTCAGCGTTCACTACGAACGTATCCGGGCAAGATGGTGGAGCTATATTCAGTCGTGGAGCGGTTCGCACCTTTGATGCCACATTCACAAGCAATGACGCGGCAGCCAGTGGCGGGGCGGTGTTTTCCGGCGAGGGCGTGCGATCCGACTACACGCACTTCGATGGCAACGACGCCCTGGGTAGCTCCGGAGGAGCAGTCTTTGCGACGACATATGCGCGCGTCAATCGATCAACCTTTACAAACAACACCGCCGACAACTACGGCGGTGGAATGTATTCGGCCGGCACCGCTGACATCACTGATTCCACCTTCTCGCGTAACTCCGCCATCGGAGGGGGCGCCGTCTATTCAGATACCGTCACAGCGGAAAATTCGACATTCTCCGAAAACACCGCTTCCGGATACTGGAACGACACGTACTACCTCAAGAGTGGGGCTGCCATCTACGCGATCAATCCTGGAGGTGTTGCAGCCACGATTGAGAACAGCACCTTCTATCGGAATCAATCACCCTATGGACCCGCTGTCTACGCGTACGGTGACGTCACCATCAACTTCAGCACGATCGTGAACAACACGAGTACCGGCACTGGGTATGGAGCGGTCTACATAGAAGGCGGCCTCACGGTTACCAATTCCGTCATTTTCGGAAACCTCGACGGCGCAAACGACGCAAGGGACCTCTTCGCACTAGGTTCACTCACCGTTTCAACATCCTTGCTGACGTCGTCATCGAGTTTCGCTGAGACGACCGGCACAGTCACGGCAAGTGACCTCGTCTTCGGAGATCCGGAGTTGGGGTCGCTCGGTGCCAATGGCGGGCCGACCAACACGATA
>DASYOJ010000010.1:0-13148 GCA_036007925.1 Candidatus Nanopelagicales bacterium | reverse complement strand
GAAGGCGTTCGGCGTTAGCTCGTGCGATCGGTTGCAGCATGCGCGCCGAGCCGGATGACATCGGCGAACCAGGCGAAGTACGCCGCCATGGCCTCGGGCTCACCGGTCGCGTATTGGCGAAGTGCACGCACGTACGCCGGGCGCCCCCGCTGGAACATCCCCATCTCTGGAATCGAGAACAACGACGGATCCACCCCACGCGCTGCCAGAACCAGGCGGACGACTGCTCGACCGAGCAGACCTGACCCCCACGCGAAGGGCCGAGCCGTCAACAACTCCCCGTGGGCGATACCCGCAACGGCGAGCGCCGGTGCCTGCTGCGAATCGGCGACCAGATCAGCGAGCAGCGTCAGCCGGCCCGCGGCCATTCCGGCAGGTGGAACGTCGATGGCCAATCGGAGCGGATCATCGGGGGTGTCGCCATCAACACGGGGCCGCCCCAGCTGATCGTCTGTCACGTGGCCATGCGCCACCACGGCGTGCAATCGCGCCATGGCCTGCAACGGGGCCTTCGTCCAGGTCTCCAACTGGGCGGGGACTTCGGCGGTCACTGCCTGAGCCGAGGCCAGCACCCGACCCATCGGCGAATCTTCAGCCACGGCTACATCCGCCCCATCAATCGCGGCGGAATCGCGCGAGCCCAACTGACGAGACGCTGCGGTGTAGGCGCCGGCCGCCGATCGGACGTCACGGCGCCACAGCAGCGCATCGATCTCTGCCCGGGCAGAATCGAGGTCAGCCGCAATATCGCCGACTCGCACGAGCCGGTCGAGCGCATCCACCAATCCGCCGGCCACGGTGCGCACGCTAGTGGGCAGTTTGACCCGATTCCATCGCAACGCAGCGGGGGATTTGGTTTAGTGGCCCCTATCCGAGGAAAGGAACGACGTGAGCAACGAGGCACTGGAGAACCTGCTCCACGAGAACCGGGTCTTCCCGCCGTCCCCCGAATTCGCCGCTCAGGCCAACGCAACGGCTGCGATGTACGACGAAGCAGCCTCAGACCGGCTCGGGTTTTGGGCCGAGCAAGCGCGCTACCTGTCGTGGGCCACGGAATTCGAGCAGGTACTCGACTGGTCGGATGCTCCCTTCGCGAAGTGGTTTGTCGGAGGCACGCTGAACGTCGCGTACAACTGTGTGGATCGTCACGTGGACAACGGCTTCGGTCATCAGGTGGCTATCCGGTTCGAAGGTGAGCCCGGCGACCGCCGAGACATCACATACGCGGAATTGAAAGACGAGGTCTCCAAGGCCGCCAACGCGCTCATCGAACTCGGCGTCACAGCCGGCGATCGGGTGGCGATTTACATGCCGATGATCCCCGAGGCGATCATCGCGATGCTTGCTTGCGCCCGAATCGGCGCCGCGCACTCGGTCGTCTTCGCCGGCTTTAGCTCTGAAGCACTGCGCAGTCGGATCGAAGATGCGCAGGCTGTCGTCGTCATCACAGCCGACGGCCAAAACCGTCGCGGTTCGGCGATGGCCCTCAAACCTGCTGTCGATGAAGCCGTGGCAGAGACACCGAGTGTTCGCAATGTTCTCGTCGTTCGTCGCACGGGAAGTGACGTGGACTGGAATGACGAACGCGATCTGTGGTGGCACGACATCGTCGAAGCACAATCCCCCGAGCACACTCCCGAGGCCTTCGATGCCGAGCATCCCCTCTTCATTTTGTACACATCGGGTACCACCGGTAAGCCGAAGGGCATCTTGCATACCAGCGGTGGTTACTTGACCCAGGCGGCCTACACCCATCGCAACGTTTTCGATCTCAAGCCCGATGAAGACATCTACTGGTGCACTGCGGATATCGGTTGGGTGACCGGACACTCCTACATCGTCTACGGCCCGCTGGCCAACCGGACAACGCAGGTTGTCTATGAGGGAACTCCCGATACCCCCAACAAGGACCGCTGGTGGGACATCGTCGAGCGGCACCAGGTCTCGCTGTTCTACACCGCGCCGACGGCAATTCGCACCTTCATGAAGTGGGGCGATGAATTGCCTGCGTCCCACGACTTGTCCTCGCTTCGGCTCCTGGGTTCGGTTGGTGAACCGATTAATCCTGAGGCGTGGATGTGGTACCGCGAGGTAATCGGCGGGGGGCGCTGTCCGATTGTCGATACGTGGTGGCAAACCGAGACCGGCGCCATCATGATCAGCCCGCTGCCCGGCGTAACCGGCTGCAAGCCAGGATCCGCAATGGGTGCACTCCCGGGGATCGGTATGGCTGTCCTCGATGACGAAGCCCAGCCGGTGGGCAATGGCGGAGGCGGATACCTCGTCCTGACTGAGCCGTGGCCATCAATGCTTCGTGGCATCTGGGGTGACCCCGAGCGCTTCCAAGAGACGTACTGGTCGCGTTTCCCGGGTATGTACTTCGCCGGCGACGGCGCCAAGTTGGATGAAGATGGCGCAATCTGGCTGCTCGGGCGGGTTGATGACGTCATGAACGTTTCCGGGCATCGAATCTCCACCACCGAGGTGGAATCGGCGCTCGTCTCACACGAGGCTGTTGCCGAAGCCGCGGTAGTCGGAGCTGCTGATGAGACCACCGGTCAAGGCATCGTCGCGTTCGTCATTTTGCGTGGCGGCGTACCCGAGGAAACAGCCAAGGGCGAGCAACTCGTGAAGGATCTGCGCAACCACGTCGCCCAAGAGATCGGGCCCATTGCTAAGCCGCGGCAAATCATGGTGGTCCCCGAACTGCCCAAAACCCGGTCCGGAAAGATCATGCGTCGGCTGCTGCGCGATGTTGCCGAACATCGGGATATGGGCGATGTGACCACGCTTGCCGATCCAACGGTGATGAACCTCATCGCCACCGGATTGGACTCCGGGGCCGACGACGACTAACCCAGGCCGCTAGCCTGCTGACAGCGACACCACACGGAGGCGAGCAAGATGGCGGATCAACCGAGCCTGGGCACCTTGATTTCCAAGGTCGTCAGGGATACCAAGACCCTGCTCAATGCCCAAGTAGCCCTCACCCGCACGGAGGCTCAGCGCACCGGACAGCAGATCGCCGTGATCTCGGTGTTCGGACTGGTCGCTTTGGGAATGGTCTCCTTGGCCGGACTCTTTGGCCTCATCGCTTTGGCGTTCGGCTTTGTCGCGATGGGTCTGCCCGAATGGGCAGGCTTCTTGATTGTCACGGGGATCTTGGTTCTCTTTGCCATCATCGCCGGCATCGTTGCGAAGGTTCGTTCCGGGAAGATCACGGGACTCCACGTTGCCCAATCCGAGTGGCAAGCAACCTCGCAGGCGGTTTCGCAAGCTATGGGACGCCCAGCCATCGGCGAATAACTCCACGTGTCCCGCAGCAGTGAACGTCCGCGGGACGCGTTGGGTCGACCGCTCGATCCGGGCGATCCGCGCGCTTACCCCACAGTTCCGGAGCGCACATTCATCGAAGGTCCGCAAGCCTGGGACGAAGCGATGGACTACCTACAGCGCGGGCTACCGTTCCACGCGCACGAAGTCTTCGAGCAGCGCTGGAAATGCGCACCGGCCACCGAGCGTGACTGCTGGCAAGCCCTGGCTCAGTGGGGTGCGGCACTCACGCAACAAGCACGCGGAAACGATGTCGGCCAAAGGCGCATCGCGCAGCGGGCCACCGAACGCCTCGAAACCGCACAGCGGTCCGCCACCATTCCTGAGTGTGTCGATGTTGAACAGGTGCAACGGGCGCTAGCGCAGCTCACATGAGCCGTTTGGCACCGCGCGACTCGCCTCACCTGCAGCCGCTCGCGCCTTTCGGATCTCCTGGGTCGTCAACGCGTAGGCGACGTCTTCTTCGGCCATACCCGAGGCGAATACGACTCCGTGCACTTCCCCGAATTCATCGGTGAGTGGCCCACCGGAATTGCCCTGCTGCACACTGCCGCGCAGCACGTAGACATCCCGCTCCACTCCTCGGTCGCCATAAATGCTCTCTCCGCGGGCGAGCACCTGGGCGCGTACCCGCGCCGGAGCAGCGGCGAAACGCTCACCTCGTGGAAATCCTGCAACGACCGCGGGCTGGCCCTCGATCATGGGCTCGCGCGCCAATCGAACTGGACGTGCTTGCAAACCTTCAGCGCGCACCAAAGCGATATCGGTATCGGGATCGAAATACACGACCTCGGCCTTTCGGGAAAACTGCCCCGGTCGCACTCGCACGGTCAGTTCCTCGACCCCGGCCACCACATGGGCGTTCGTCACCACCAGATCGGACTCCACCGCAAATCCAGAACCTGACACCACTGAATCGCAGGCAGGCGCGATACCACTGAGCCGTACTGTGGAATCACGGATTACAGAAACGGCTTCAGCCGCAGCAGCCTCAACCGGCGGGTCAACCTCATTCCCGGGGATCGGCGCCAATCCAGAGAACACCCGCGGCACCGCAGTCGTACCAACCAAGTCCTGCAAACTGGTGAAGGCCGAGCGTGCAGCATCAGGCAAAACACGATCCATCGTGGTCAACACCGAGGAGCCACCCACTTGTCGCGTCATCTCGCTTTGTGGGAGGTAGGTCACCACACTGGCAATCACCCACGCCACAAGTGCCAAGGCCGCAACATTCAGGACTGCACCCGCAGAGCTATCTACGAAACGCACGGGCCGCCACGTCATGGACTCGCGCAAGCGTCGGCCAATCATGGACAACAACGTTTGCGCGATAAGGGCGCTCGCCAAAATTGCCAAAGCTAGTGCAACTATTCGCCACATTGGTGACGAGATGAAACGCTCGACAAACTCCGGCAGCAACAACACCGCCAGCAGCCCACCGCCGAGGAAGCCAAGGAAAGACAACGCACCGGTGAGGAATCCTTGTCGCCATCCCACGAGAGCGAAGACGACGATCGCCCCGATCATGACCCAATCAACGAGGTTCATGTCCGCACCGGCATCTCGCGCGAGACATCCCAGGGCTGTTCCCACCCCGAGCGCTGCAGCAGGCCTGACAAAACGCCAGCGGTGAATCCCCAGATCAACAGATCATGAGCGAGGAATCCCGGGCCGCGGTACCCCGAGGGGTGAACGACCGTGAACCGATTGGTGGGCTCGACGAGCGCCGAAACCTCCACGCGTTGAACGCGAGAGACTTCCGAGGGGTCTTGCACCGCAACCGGGTGCGGTGTTCGCCACCACGCGAGCACCGGGGAGACCACGTAATCGCTGACAGGGACCCACAAGTCGGGGAGCACCCCAAAAACGTCAACAGCTTCTGGATCAACCCCCGTCTCCTCTTGAGCTTCCCGCAATGCCGTCGCAATGGTGTTTTCATCACCGATTTCGTGACCTCCACCGGGAAAGGCTGGCTGACCGGAATGAGCCACAGCACCCCGTGCTCGTTCGATGATCAGCACATCGGGCCCATCACCGAACAAAACGAGAACCGCAGCAGCACGCCCCTGACCATCAACCGGGGCGAATTGCGTTACGTCCGACGTGCTCGTTCCCTGCGTTGCCTGTGCAACCGGCTGCAACCAAGTAGGTAGCCGGCTAGCTACCTGCTCATCGACATAGCCTGTGCGCCGCCACTTCATCGATCGACGCCGAGGTACTCACTCAACAGCGCGTTGAAATACTCCGTGCTCGGCAAGGCGCCGTCGTGACGTCCAGTGATAACGCCTTGTTCATTCACGAAGAACGTGACGGGTGGACCGGAGATCGCCAGTTCGCCCCTGATGACACCTGGCTCATCGACCACCGACGGAAAGTCCGCATCGAAGTCACGCATCATCGCCAGCGCAGAGGCATCTTGGTCTTGAATGTCAACGCCGAGGAATTGCACCTGGCCACGTAACTCGGAGGCAGCCGCAGCCAAAATCGGCATCTCTGCAATGCAGGGCGGACACCACGATGCCCAGACGTTCACTACTAAGGGCTTGCCACGCAGTTGGGAAAGGTCAACATCAGGACCGTGACCCAAACAACGCAACGTGAGTGGTGGCAACCCGGGAATAGCGGCGTCTGGATTCGGATCACCTGGCGGGCACGGATCTAGACCTGCTTCAGCAATGAGCGGCAGGAGTCCGGGGTCTTTCTCGGTGGTCGGTTGTGCGGAGGGAGCTTTCGACGGCTCAAGTTCGGCGGAATCGTTGCTGGCCGATTGGCCGGTGCAGGCAGCCAAGACGACCACCAGCGCACCGAAAGTAGCTACCACCCGCGCCGATCGTGACTGTCTATTCATGCGCGACCCTGAGACCGCACGAGTTGTGCCGCTTCGCTGGGATCTGTCGGGCCTTCCCCGAATGACGGACACAAGGCAGAAACCGAGCACGCGCCGCATGCCGGACGGCGCGCGTGGCATACCCGGCGTCCGTGCCACACCACATAATGGGAAAGCATCGTGTAGTCCTTCTCGGGAAACAGGGCCGCGACATCCTTTTCTACTTTGTCGGGGTTCTTCTCGTTGGTCCACCCGAAGCGTCTTGCCAGTCGTGCGAAGTGGGTATCGACAGTTATCCCGGGGATATCGAACGAGTTACCTAAGACGACGTTGGCTGTCTTGCGTCCGACTCCTGGCAAGGTCACGAGTGCATCTAGGTCAGCCGGGACCTCACCGCCGTGTTCGTCGCACAGGCGTTGGGCTATCCCTTGAATTGTCTGAGCCTTCTGACGGAAGAAGCCGGTAGGGGCGATCAAGGCCTCGACATCCTCGCGCCGGGCGCCTGCTAGGTCAGCCGCCGACGGATAACGGGCGAAGAGTTCCGGTGTCACTTTGTTCACTCGTTGATCGGTGCACTGGGCGCTCAAAACGGTCGCAATCAACAGTTCCAGCGGGTTGGTGAAGTCGAGTTCACAGTGGGCATCGGGGTAGGTCGCGGCCAGCTTGCGGAAGATCGCCCGAGCTTGCTGGCGGCTCCCGGGGACAACGGATGTTGCCCGCTTCGTAGATGCCATACCCGAAAGGGTAAGCCGGGATTGGCGAGAACGGCCCACCCTGTCCATCTGACCGTTACGCGGCTACGACAGAATGCAGGTATTCGGGGTCCGATACGCGAAGGGCAGGTACGTGGACGACGTCTTGGCCAACACGCCGCTGTTCTCAGCGCTAGATCCGCAAGGGGCGGCAGCGCTGCGGGCATCGCTGCAGGAAATTCGCGTCGCGAGGGGGCAAGAGCTCTTCCACGAGGGCGAGCCCGGCGATCATCTGTACTTGATTCTCGAGGGCAAGGTAAAACTGGGTCACGGCTCACCCGATGGCCGCGAATCGTTGATGGCCATCCTCGGTCCTGGCGAAATGTTCGGAGAGTTGAGTCTGTTCGATCCTGGGCTACGCACTTCTACCGCGACCGCCCTCACCGACGCCACCGTTCTTGGCCTGGGCAACGATCAGCTCATGCCTCTCCTGGAGGGACGCCCCGCCGTTGCCGCTGCGCTACTGCAGGCCTTAGCGCGGCGTTTACGGCGTACCAACGAGGCCATGGCCGACCTCGTGTTCTCCGATGTTCCCGGACGGGTAGCCAAAGCGCTTATGGAGCTTGGCGAGAAGTTCGGCACCCTCACCCCCGATGGACTCCTCGTCACCCATGACATGACCCAAGAGGAACTCGCGCAACTCGTCGGGGCTTCTCGCGAAACGGTCAACAAGGCTCTCGCCGAATTCGGCCAACGCGGCTGGATCAAGTTGGAATCACGTCAGGTGTTGATCACCGATGTCGAGCGGCTGGGCAAACGCGCCCGCTAGTTCGACGACTCCTCGAGATAGGCGATTTGGGCCAAGACGGTCGCCTCAGCAGCACGGCGCACCTCCGCAGGAACGTCCCAGTAAACGCGTTCCACGACCTGCGTAGCCGTTGTTGCACCAGATGCGATCGCTTCGCGTACTTGCTCGAGCCGTTCTTGACGATGGGCCAGGTAGTAGTCGACCACTCGCTGTGGGTCTGTGATCACCGGGCCGTGCCCTGGAAGCAACTGACGGATACCCAGCTCCGAACACAGCCGGGATAGCTTGTGCAAACTTGCCAGATAGTCCGCTACCCGTCCGTCGGGGTGCGCCACTACGGAAGTTCCGCGGCCAAGAACCGTGTCACCGGTGAGGATGGTGTCGTCGAGGACGAAACTCACGCTGTCGGAGGTGTGTCCGGGAGTGGCGATGACCTGAATGTTCGCACCATTCACGTCAAGTGACTCCACCCCGGATTCACTGCCCGAGTGCCACGCACGAACGGGAACACCCATACGTGTAGCGAGCTCCTCAGCACCTTCGGAATGGTCGACGTGGTTGTGGGTTAGCAGAACCGCCGTCACGCGCGATCTGCGTTCTTCGACTCGCTGCAAGATCGCATCCGCGTGCCCCCCACCTAGTGGGCCCGGATCGATGACCACCGCGGGTCCTCCAGCGGCACCGACGATCCAGGTGTTCGTGCCGTCCAGCGTCCATGCGGACGGATTAGGGGCCAGGACACACTCCGCCAGCGGCGAAACCACTCCGCCACTCCACCCGCGTTCATCACCCACCAGCATCCGGCCACTCACAACAAGGCACCGCCATCGGTTTCGGCACGTACCGGACCGGCCACGCGCTCACCTAACAGCTCTCCGGTCTCTGCGTGGATCACATCCCACAAACCGTCGGCGCGCACGCGTGGCAACTTGGGAACGACATCCACCGGTTTGTCATACGTTCCAGCGAGCAAGCTCTCCAAGACGGCAACAGTGGGTCGCAGCATCGCCAACTGTCCTTGGCCATGACGCTGCAAGGCTTGTGCTGGAGTGAGCCACACCATGGCGTCTGCCTCTGTGGTGGTCAATGTGGCGTCGTCGTTTGTCGTTGCGAGAAAGAAGGAGACGTCGTAACGGCGATCTTCGACCTCCGGAGTCACCCAGCGGTCGATCAGGGTGCACTCATCGATACGAATAGACACTTCTTCCCACGTCTCGCGGCGAGCACACGCACGAAGAGGATCGGGGTCGGAGCGGTCCAGCGGGTCGAGTCCCCCACCCGGGAAAACGTGCATGCCAGGGGCAAATGCCATCGTTGCTGATCGGCGGAGCAGCAAGACGTGGCCGTCCTTGAGGATGACCATGGTGGCAGCCGGATTTGCCGCCGGTGGCACCCAATTGCCGTCTCCGGCGAGCAACGATTCCAACCGAGCGCGCCGATCCACCGCTAGTTGGCGACCTCGACGATCATCTCAATTTCGACCGGAGCGTCTTTCGGCAGAACCGCTACACCGACAGCTGAACGCGCATGGACCCCGGAAACACCAAAGACATCGCCAAGCAGTTCGCTGGCGCCGTTGATGATCGCAGGTTGACCGGTGAAGCCGGGATCGCTTGCGACGAATCCCACCACCTTGACGATCTGCCGGATCTTGTCGATATCGCCAACAACGGATACGACCGCAGCCAATGCGTTCATCGCGCATACGCGGGCGCATTCCACAGCAAGGGCCTCGCCTACACCCGAGCCAACTTTGCCCGTGGCGATCAGTTCACCGTCGACCATCGGCAACTGACCCGACGTGTAGACGTAGTCACCCGATCGCTGAGCCGGCACGTAGGACGCCAGCGGCACCGCCACCTCCGGCACTACCAGACCTAACTCGACCAACCGCTCACTTGCTGCCATGCCTGCCCCCTTAGTCCTGAAGCGGGCGTTTCAAGTACGCGACGACGTTATCCGCAGTAGGCCCAGGCACCACCTGAACAAGCTCCCAGCCATCTTGTCCCCAGGTATCGAGGATCTGCTTGGTGGCATGGATTAACAACGGAACTGTCGAGTATTCCCACTTCGTCATGGTCGGCAGCGTATCTGCTCGACCGAGCGTCGTCACGACCTCCGTGCATAGGGTGGGGCAGTGGAGGAAACCTTGTGGCCCGGTGTCGG
Organism: Candidatus Nanopelagicales bacterium; assembly: GCA_036007925.1. GTDB lineage: Bacteria > Actinomycetota > Actinomycetes > S36-B12 > S36-B12 > S36-B12. The sequence continues at coordinate 3,322 of DASYOJ010000010.1, read as the reverse complement.
CCTACATGTGGTCTCCGGCAAAGGGGGGACGGGTAAGACCACCATTGCCGCTGCGCTAGCGATGGCGCTAGCTCGCGATGGCCGTCGAACCTTGTTGATGGAAGTCGAAGGCCGCCAGGGCATCGCCCAGGTCTTCGACGTTCCCCCTCTGCCGTACGAAGAGCGCAAAGTCGCCGTTGCTCCCGGAGGCGGGGAGGTCTGGGCGCTGGCTGTCGATCCCGAAGATGCACTCTTGGACTACCTGGAGATCTTCTACAACCTCCGGCGCGCCGGATCGGCTCTACGCCGCATGGGAGCCATCGATTTCGTCACCACCATTGCGCCGGGTCTACGCGATGTTTTACTCACCGGCAAGGCCTGCGAAGTTGTTCGCCGTTCCGATAAGAACGCCCCCGATGCCTATGACGCAGTGGTACTCGATGCTCCCCCAACGGGGCGCATCACGAGATTCCTCAACGTCAACAGTGAAGTCTCCGGTTTGGCGAAGGTGGGACCCATCCGCAATCACGCCGACTTGGTGATGAGCGTTATCGCCTCACCGCGGACCGCCGTCCACCTCGTCACCCTCCTGGAGGAAATGCCTGTTCAAGAAACAGTCGATGCAGTGGCAGAACTGCGCGAAGCGGGGCTGCCCCTTGGTGGAGTCTTCGTCAACATGACGCGCACTCCCGTTCTCACCGACGACGAACTTACCCAGGCCGTACATGGCGAGTTGCCGACTACGAATATCAGACAAGCGCTGGAATCCGTGGGCTTCGATGACAACGCATCAACCATCACCGACACCCTCATACGCGAAGGCGATGACCACGCCCGTCGCGTCGAACTCGAACGACGAGAAGCTGCTCGACTCATCGATCTCGATCTCCCTGTACTCCGGTTGCCCTACCTCAGTGATGGGATCGATCTGGCCAGTTTGTATGAACTTGCTGAGATTTTGACGGAACGCGGAGTGCGCTGATGCAAGCACCGCACTTGCACATTGACGATCTCCTTGACGACCGAGGGCTGTCTATCCTGGTGTGCACCGGAGCTGGTGGTGTCGGAAAGACGACCACGGCAGCCGCTCTGGCTCTACGTGCTGCCGAACGTGGGCGGCACGTGTGCGTGTTGACCATCGATCCGGCGCGACGCCTGGCACAGGCCATGGGTTTGACCGAATTGGATAACAACCCGCGCGAAGTCCCAGACATCGATGGAGACGGCTCACTGCACGCGATGATGCTGGACATGAAACGCACATTCGACGAAGTGGTCGAAGGGCACGCAGATCCTGAGCGAGCCCAACAAATTTTGACGAATCCGTTTTACCAGGCGCTGTCGTCGTCGTTCGCCGGTACTCAGGAATACATGGCCATGGAGAAACTCGGCCAACTTCATGCCGATGAGCAAGCGCCCTGGGACTTGATCATCGTCGACACGCCTCCGTCCCGCAGCGCCCTTGATTTCCTTGATGCACCGGCCCGCCTCGGCTCCTTCCTCGACGGTCGATTCATTCGCATCTTGACCGCTCCAGCTCGTGGAGCGGGGCGCGGTTTGGGTCGTCTCGCAGCCGCCGGCTTCGGAATCTTCACTGGCGTCTTGAGCAAGATCCTGGGAGCACAAGTATTGGCCGATGTCGGAACCTTCGTTGCCGCCATCGACACCACGTTCGGGGGCTTTCGTGAGCGCGCTGATGCAACCTTCCAGTTGCTTCAAGAGCCAAGCACCGTGTTCTTGGTCGTCGCCACTCCAGAAAGCGATGCACTTCGGGAGGCGTCGTATTTTGTTGAGCGGCTACAGCAAGAAGAGATGCCGCTAGGTGGCTTGGTGGTAAACCGAGTGCAAGACGTCGATCAGGAACTCATCAGCGCAGACACTGCCGCCTCAACCGCTGAGAAGTTGGCTGCCCGGGGCGATGACAGTGACCTTGCGGCTCGCTTGCTCGCGCTCCACGCGGGACGCTTGCGCGTGCGCGAACGCCAACATCACCTCACCGAGCGCTTCACCGGCGCCCATCCCGGCGTTGCGACCGCCCAGGTGCCCGCCTTGGCCGAAGACGTGCACGACCTCACGGGGTTACGCGAAGTGGGCGAACTGCTCGCACGAGGAAACGGGGTCTAGAGCTTCGTCTCGCTGGAACTCGGGAAGATTCCTACGAGGCCCGCGTGCTCGACAAGATCGCACTGCGCTCGTATTCGCTTTGTGCGGTCTGCAGCAAGTTGCTCCACGAAGTCACGTGCGGTCGACGACGCAGCAGCGCCCGACGCTCGCGTTCGGTCATGCCGCCCCACACACCGAACTCGACGCGGTTGTCCAGGGCGTCGGCCAGGCATTCGGTGCGTACCTCACAACCCATACAAATCGCCTTGGCGCGGTTTTGCGCCGCGCCCTGCACGAACAGTGAGTCCGGATCGGTGGTTCGACATGCCGCCCGCGCGGCCCAGTCGCTATCCAACGACGTCACGTTGGTTCCTCCTCGGAGAGTTCGGTGGCGTTTTGTCTTTGTCGTGGTCGCGGACAGTACGCCTGCGGCACGTGGAAGGCTAGGTTAATTATGGCTAGTCACAAATAGTTCTGAATGACTGTATTTTTGCACAGTCGGCGCCATTCCCCCACGAATACGCTGCGGAATCCACTGATGTGCAGCGTCCAGGACACCCGCGTCACGATGCTGCGATGAGATTGCGACACAGCCGGGGAGTGATTGCACTACCCCCGGCGCGATTGTGACGTGTTTCACTCGAGGGAGACGTCTCCCTGCGCTCCCTCACGGAGACGACCGCCCGCCGACGTCGCCACGACGGGCCGAGCAGCACAACCGGTTCGGATCACGGAACCGTGGCGCTTACCCTGGTCGTCCGATGAGTGTGCAATATGACGATGATCCCCCGGTGGGCGGGCGTGGACCGCTGAGCCCTCTGGGTGTCCTCGGCCGGCTGGCCGGCCTAGGTGCCGGGGCGGCAATCGCCGGAGTGATCGTCGGGCTGATGCTCATGCCGTTCGCCGGGGCCGCCGGGGTCATCACGCGCGATGTCGTTTCGGACTTCGAATCCCTCCCCGATTCGCTCAGCACCCCGCCTCTGCCAGAACGCTCGGTCATCTTGGCCTCCGATGGCTCGCTGCTGGCCACCTTGTACTACCAGAACCGGGTAGAGGTACCCCTCGAAAGCATCTCGCCCGTCATGCGGCAGGCGATCGTGGCGATTGAGGACGCCCGCTTCCTCGACCACAACGGTGTCGACGCCCGCGGCGTGATGCGCGCCGTCGCTCGTAATACATCCGCCGGCGAGATCGAACAGGGATCCTCCACGTTGACGATGCAGTACGTGAAGAACGTGCT
>DASYOJ010000009.1:0-5795 GCA_036007925.1 Candidatus Nanopelagicales bacterium | reverse complement strand
CCAGCTGGTGACACCATCCACGCGGTCTCCCGGTTGGTCGGAATGGGGCGGCTAGGCAAGAGGGCGGGGACCGAAGTCCCCGCCCTCTCCGTCGCTAGCCAGCGATGATGCCCTGCTCGACGAGGTAGTCGTTGGCTACTGCCGCGGGCTCCTCGCCTTCCGCCGACACGCGAGCGTTCAGCTCGGCCATCTTGGCGTTGTCCAGTGGCGCGAGGATCGCATCGACGATGCCCTCGAATGCCTCCGGAGCTTCCTGGAACGTCTCATTGCGAATGGTCGCGGAGACGTTGTACAGGATGTTTACGCCCGGGTCCTCGACAAGGGTCAGACCCAGCGCCGGGATACGGCCGTCAGTGGTGAAGACCTCACCGAAGGTGCAGTTGTTGGCTGCCGTCTCGGTGTAGATCACGCCGGTGTCCAGGATGTTCTGCTGCGCATCTGGGAGCTCGATCCCGGTTGCGGTCTCGGTAAGGATCAGACCGTCCGGACGATCCGGGAACTCCGACTCCATGCAGACGACGGCGTCCGGGTTATCCCGCACGTACTCCATCATCGACTGGAGGTCGAACGGACCGCCATTAGCCTCGGTCACCTCGGGGCTCGAGGCGAAACCGTAGGTGTTGTTAAACGGCGACTGACCAACCCACGCGATGTCGTTCTGCTCGAGATCGGCTTCGCGGACGGCGGATGTCAGTTCATCGGGATCGAAGCTGGGATCCTCTTCGCCGAGGTGAACGGTCCAGCCGGTGCCGTTGTACTCCATGTAGACATCGATGTCACCGGACAGCAGCGCCTCGCGAGCAACCGCCGTACCACCGAGGTTGACCTTGTCGTCAACGCTGGCGCCAGCGGCCTCGAGGGCCTGCACCATCATCTGACCGAGGATCAACTGCTCGTCGAAGTCCTTGGACCCGACGGCCACATCGATACCGCTCATGTCGAACTGCTCGGCGATGGCACCGCTGCCACCGTCATCGGAGCCACTGTCGGCGGAATCGCCGTCGTCGCTCGCACACGCGGCCAGCGTGAGCGCCGAGGCGCCCAGGATGACTGCGAACTTCTTACTCATGGAACCCATGTATACGTTCACTCCTTGGTTTGCTTGAGTGCAGGGCATCTGACGACCCCGACAGTAGTCCGGTCATCAGGCCCTGTGGTGGGCACTTGGGGCAAGGTCACGTCACTGACCATGGTTGAGACGTGGATGGGATACAGGCGACATAAGCGTTACCAAAAGGTGAACGCGTGATGTTATTCATTCGTGACCAATCTGTGGATAACTCCGCTCATCCGTGGCTTACATCACGAATGTGTCACAACCCCGCCAGCGTGTTCGGCGGTCGGGTGTTCCGCGGGTAGCTGCGTTCAGCGGTCAGTGGTCTGCGCCACTACCTCGATCGTCTCGGCTGTCGGGTCACTGCAGTAGGCCATCCGAGTGGAGCGCCCGGCGATCTCGATCGCCTCCACTACCTCGCCCGTGACCCTCTCTCCCGGAGCTAGGAGGGGAACGCCCGGGGGGTAGGGACAAAACTGTTCCGCGCTGACCTGCCCGACCGCATCCCGCAGGGGCATCCGGCGTCGGTGAGCGAAGTAGGCATCCCGCGGGGTGATCACCACCTCCGGTTGCACCCGCCAGGTGGCCGCCGGTGCCGGGGCCCGGGGCGTGGACCTGCGTTGGTCCACCACGGATGCGATAGCCGCCACGAGTTCGGACACGGTATGCGGATCATCGGCAACGGTGACAGTCATCACCACGGTGTCGGCATCGGCGGCTTCGACTCCAATACCCCGCTGCCATAACTCGGTAGAGATCTCGGTGCCGGTCATCCCAGTTTGCGGGACGAAGATCGTGAGCTTCAACGGGTCCATCTCGCAACCGAGGTTGTCCTCGTCCAAGGCGATGACACCGGGAATTCGCGACAGCGCGATGCGGGCATCATGCACCGCCTCACACATCAGCGCGAAAAGCCGACCTTCGTCTTCGAGTAACGCCACCCGCGTGGCATCGATCGATGCCAACAACGTGGCCGAGGGCGATGTCGTGGCCGTGAGGTCCACCCCGTGAGTGAGGGTCGATGCAAGCACCCGCGGCCCTTTCAACGAGGTGATGGCCGTTTGCGAGTAACCGGTGAGTGCCTTATGCACGCTGGTGGTGACGACATCGGCTCCCTGGGCATGCGCGCCCCGCTCGCCCAGGAAATCCAGGTGCGCACCCCATGCCTGATCGACGATGAGCACCGAGTCTTGCGCGTGACACAACTGAGCCAGCGGAACAAGGTCGGTCATCGTTCCGACGTACGCAGGCGAGGTAACGAACAACGCGTAGGCGCCGCGCATGTCGATCAAGTCGGCATCGACCCCCACTGGAACACCGAACTCCGGGTGGATCGCCGGCAGGATCCATCGAGGTAACGCACCGGAAACGACTAGCCCCGCATGCGCGCTGCGATGCGACGTGCGATCGATACAAATCTCGACATTGGGGGCCACCACCGAGGCTAAAGCGGCGATGTTGCCCTGGGTGGACCCGCCAACAAGGAAGCGCGCATGATCGGCATCGATCGCCCGCGCCCATAATTCCTCGGCCTGCTCCAAGAAGCGACCACTGAAGAAGTTGTCGTCTGCTCCACCTTGCAAAGCGATGTCATCTCGGATGATCTCTCGGAGGATCTCGGCGCCGAACAACGACGACTCATCCGTCCCGTAGCGCATCTTGTGCCCGGGAATTTGCATCGAGTGTGCGGTGCGTGCGCGGGCAGCGCGCCATGCGTCAAGAAGTGGAGCGTCGGTCACCTGCGTGACGCTACCGCTCAGCGCCTAGCGCTTGCTGGCGAAGATCAAGGTCTTGCAACCGGCGTCGCACGATCGCATCGGGAAATCCCTCTTCATCCCGCAACCGCAAGAGCTCTTCTTGCTCGGCGCGAACCATGGCGCGGGCAAGTTCGAACATGCGACGGGTAGCCATCTCCCGGGTGATGGATGGATCTTCAATACCGCGCACGTTCTCCAGACGAGTTTGCGCATCCTGCTGCAGCCGGTCCACGACCTCCTGAGGTATCGGGTTGTCGTCGTTCTCGGCTTCTTCGATCGCTGCATTGAGTCGGTCTAATGCCGCGCGAGCCAAAGCGGTATCCATGGTTCGGGTCAACTCAACATCGTCATCTCCGCCGACTTTCAACCAGCGAGCAAACGGGGCAACGGTCAAGGCCAGCAGCAAACTGATGACGATGATCACGAAGGTGGTCGCTAGAAGTACGTCTCGATAAGGAAACGCATCACCTGCCGTCGTGGTGAGCGGTAAGGAGAACGCTGCTAGGCCAGAGACCGGCCCACGCGCTCCGGCCCAGGCCAGTACCGCCGATTCGCGCCCTAGTCCCTTGCGTCGCTGATCGACACCCGTGCGCCGGCTGCGACGTCGATCCCGTGCCCGCTCGGCCACCACCATGATCGCCACGAACAAGGCTCGCGTGATGATCAACGTGAATAACACCAGCGGAACAAGGATGAGCACGAGATTCCACTGTTCGGTGTCGAGCCGATCCGCAGACGCAGGCAACTCCAGGCCGATCAGTAAGAAGGCGAATACCTGCAAGATGAAGGTCAGGTGCTTCCACACCGTGTTGCCGGATAAGCGCCCCGACCAGCCTGGATCCGAATGCTGCGAAGCCGCGACCCACAGCGCGGCCACAACTACAGCCAATATCCCCGAACCATCGAGTTCCTCGGCAACAAGATAAATCGAGAACGGCGCGATCACGATCAAGGAGTTCGCCGCCACCAGATCGCGGCTTCTGGTGAGAATCAACGACATTCCCCACCCGAAGGCCGCACCGACTGCGAGCCCCACTGTCACCGCCACGGCAAACATTCCGGTGGCGTCGATGAAGGTGACCGACCCGGCGACGGTCGCCATGACCGTGACACGCAACGCGGTCAATCCGGTGCCGTCATTGACCAGGCTCTCGCCTTCCAAGATCGATACCAACCGACGGGGAATCGACGCGCGTTTGGCGATAGTGCTGACGGCTACCGCATCGGTGGGAGCCAAAATGGCGCCGAGTGCCAACGCGACGGTGATGGGTATCGCCACCGCGGCACTCACGACACCACCGACCACCACCGTGGCACTCACGACCAATCCGATCGCCAGCGCCAACACTGGTCGCGAGACCTTGCGCAGATCCAAGTACGACGAACCCAGCGCCTCACCGAAGACAAGTGGAGCCAAGATCACGATCAAGATGACTTCGGGGTTCGGTGGCGCAGACGGCCCAACGGGCGCGACACCCACCAACGCACCGAGCGCGATCAGCGGAAGGGCGATTCCCCAGCCGCGCTGTCGGATGAAAACCGCCACCCCAAGCGCAACTACCCCGGTGACGGCGTAGGAGAGCAGCGTTTCATCCACATCCGAAGACTAAGGCTGCTGTCGAATCGAACTAATGAGATTCGATGCGTCGACGACCTTCGAATGCCCGCCCGAGCGTGACTTCGTCGGCGTATTCCAGATCGCCACCTACCGGTAACCCACTGGCCAATCGGGACACCGCAACGCCCAAGGGTGCGATGGTCCGTGCGAGATACGTAGCCGTGGCCTCGCCTTCGAGGTTCGGATCGGTAGCCAAGATGACTTCGCCGATCGAGCCGTCGGCTAGTCGACCGAGTAATTCCCGGATGCGCAGGTCTTCCGGCCCGATTCCCTCGATCGGATTAATCGATCCGCCAAGCACGTGGTACCTGCCACGGAACTCGCGAGTGCGCTCGATCGCGACAACGTCTTTGGGTTCTTCCACCACGCACAGCACCGAGAAATCCCGCTTGGGATCCACGCAGATTCGGCACTCCTCACTTTCGGCAATGTTCCCGCACGTACGGCAAAACGAGACACGTTCCTTCACCTGGTGGAGCGCATCGACCAGACGTTCCACATCTGCTTGGTCAGCGGCAAGGAGATGGAAGGCGATGCGTTGGGCACTCTTGGGCCCTACACCCGGCAGGCGGCCGAGTTCATCGATCAGATCCTGAACTGCTCCCTCGTACATCAGTGCTCGATCTCACCGATTTGCACGCCCCCGAGTTCGCGCATGACCAGGTCCACACCGGTGACATCGTCTACGTTCGCATCATCTGGGCTGGGAGTGTCTGCTTCCTTCGCTGGCGGCGCCTCGCTAGAACCAGCACCAGCTATTGCCGTGGCCTCGGAAGCCAACACCACATCGAGACGCACATCGACCTTGAGTACATCCTTGATGGCTGCTTGCATGGCATCACCGTGCCCGCTGTTTGCCACGTTCGCGACTTTGCCCGGACTGTCCAAGCCGATCGCCAGTGTTCCCTCAGACCACGAAAGGGGCCGGGAACCGCTGAAGGCCATCCACGGCACGCGCCCGTATCCGGCCAAAGCATCCATGACCGCCGGCCACATCGAGACAAAACCTTCCACGGTGACGTCGTTGTTGTGGGCTGGAGCGCTCGGCTGTTGTGCGCTCTCCTGTTGCGCACTGCCCACATTGCTTGTTTGCGAAGACTCTTGATCCGTCTGCACGCTTACGTCCTCATCTTGCGCTGCCGTGGACGGGGCCACCTGGGACAACTTCGGTGGTGCGGGGGCGGGCGCCGCGGCGGGTTTAGCGGCGTGCTTCTTCGCCGGTTTGCTGGCCGGCTTGCTGGCCGGCTTGCTGGCCGGCACTGCCTTCGGCACTGCCTCGGGCTCGACGGCGCTCGGCGGCTCTCCTGCGGTAACCACGGCGGCGGTGGTGCCGGTGGCAGGAAGAGCTGCAACTACTCGCTCAAGA
>DASYOJ010000008.1:0-2006 GCA_036007925.1 Candidatus Nanopelagicales bacterium | reverse complement strand
CAGCGGGTGGTGCGTGAGTCGGCCAGCGATCGTGCCCGGGCAGATGCGCTCGATGAGTTGTTGGGTGTAGCCACGGCAGGGCGTTACCGGGTACTGCCGGCCGAAGTCATCGCCGTTGGTCCGGCGCAGGACTATGCGTGGACCGTCACTATCGACGCCGGTTCTCTCGATGGCATCGAGCAGGAGATGACCGTTATCAATGGTGAAGGGCTCGTGGGTCGGGTCCTGAAGGTGAATCAGACAACATCCACCGTGGTGCTACTGGTTGATGCATCATCTGCGGTTGGAGGGCGGGTGGCTACTACCGAGGAAATCGGCATCGTGGCCGGCACCGGACGGCAGGACTCGTTGGATTTCCAGTTGCTCGATCCGTTGGCGGAGTTGGTGATCGGGGATTCCCTGGTGACGTTCGGTTCGCGTGGTGGACGCCCGTATGCGCCAGGGGTGCCGATCGGTGAGGTCGTGGACATCACTGGAACCGCTGGGCAATTGACGCGGGTAGCAACGGTGCGCCCGTTCGTCGATGTTTCCCAGTTGAGCATCGTCGGCGTGGTGGTGCGCCCGCCGCGGGAGGACCCGCGCGACTCGCTGTTGCCGCCGCGCGACCAGGCACCGCAAACACCGGACGACTCGAACAACAACGAGAACAACAACGACGACGCGAATAACGAGAACACCAACGACGACGCAAACAACGAGAACGCGCCGACCGACGACGGCGCGAGCACCGAGGCCGATGCACCGTGATTGTCCGCCAAGGTCTGGTGATCGGCGTGCCGCTGCTGCTCGCCTCGCTCATCCAAGTCACTTTGCTCTCCCGGTTGGGCCTGCCCGGGGCCACCCCGGATTTGTTGGTGGCCATCGTGGTGGCGGTGGCGTTGGCGATGGGTCCGATCCAGGGAGCCTTCGCCGGTTTCCTGGCCGGAGTGATCATCGATGTCTCGCCGCCATCGGACACCGTGGTCGGCGTCAACTCGATCGTGTACCTGGCCATCGGCTTCGTGGCCGGCTACATCGTGGATTCTCGAGATCGCACGGTGCCGGGGATGATCGCCATTGTCGGGTTGTCCTGCGCGGCGGCGGCGTTGGGAACCGCCGTGGTGGATTCGATCCTGGGCAGTCCGCGGGTGCTGTGGGACACCGTGCCGTTGATCACCTTGACCAGCGCCCTGTACGGGGCGCTGTTGGCCCCGCTGGTGATCCCGCTGATGGACTGGCTGACCAAGAAGTTGGCCCCTGAGGTGTTACTCGAGGGGTAGTTGGGTTGGATGGGGCAGCTCGGGGGCCGAGGAAGGGGTGGCCCGGGGGTCGGGAACGCCGCCCGGGGGCTAAGCGTCGTACCGTCTAGGCAGGAACCAGCTAACCGGGGACCGTTGAGCTAGGGCAGGCGCCGCGGTACGTGGCCACAGGCCGAAAGGGAGGTGGCATGAGTCAGCGCTCGAACCTGCGGCTGCTGGTCCTCGGTGCCTTGATGTTCTCCCTGGTCATGACGTTGCTCGGCCGGTTGTACTACCTGCAGGTGGTTACCGGCGAGGAGTACAAGGTGGCCGCGGTCAACAACACCGTTCGCGAGGTCGTGGAACCGGCGGTGCGCGGGCTGATCGTGGATCAAGCCGGCCGCCCGTTGGTCGCCAACCGGACATCTCTGGTCGTGACCGTGGACAAGGTCGAACTCGAACGTGAACCCGACGGTGGCGAAGCCGCTATCGAACGCCTCGGCGAGATCTTGGACATTGAGCCAGCAGATATCTCCGATCGACTCACGCCGTGCGGCACCGAGGGCGCGAAGCCGCCGCCGGTGTGCTGGAACGGCACGCCGTATCAGCCGGTACCGATCGCCCAGGACGTCGATCCGCAAGTTGCGCTGTCGATCATGGAAAAGGGGGAGTTGTATCCCGGTGTCGAGGCGAAGTTGACCGCGATCCGGGAATACCCGCAGCCGTTCAATGTCAATGCCGCACACATTTTGGGCTACCTCGGTCCGGTATCCGAAGAGCAACTCGAAG
>DASYOJ010000007.1:0-6389 GCA_036007925.1 Candidatus Nanopelagicales bacterium | reverse complement strand
GTCGCGAACATCGGCGATGCCGGTGAGTTTGCCGTCACCAACTTGCTCGGCAATGCGTAACAGCAAGTTGTCGGGGTTCACCTGGTACGGCAATTCGGTAACGATCAACCGTTGGCGGCCCTTGGCGTCTTCGTCCACTTCGACAACGGCGCGCATCGTGATCGATCCGCGGCCGGTGCGATAGGCCTCTTCGATCCCGCGGCGCCCGATGATGGTGGCGCCGGTGGGGAAGTCCGGTCCTTTGACGATGTCGAGTAGCGCGGCCATGCGCTCCTCGGTGGAGGAATCCGGGTTCTCCAACACCCACGTAGCGGCCTGGGCGACTTCGCCGAGGTTGTGCGGTGGGATGTTGGTGGCCATACCGACGGCAATACCCGCACTGCCATTGACCAGCAGGTTCGGGAACCGGCTCGGTAGTACGGACGGCTCGAGGGTGCGGCCGTCGTAGTTGGGTGCGAAATCGACGGTCTCTTCGTCGATATCGCGAACCATCTCCATCGCGAGTTGAGCCATCCGGCACTCGGTGTAGCGCTGAGCCGCGGGCGGATCGTTACCCGGGGAACCGAAGTTGCCCTGTCCTTGCACCAGCGGGTAGCGCAGCGACCACGGCTGGGCCAACCGGACGAGGGCGTCGTAGATCGCACTATCCCCGTGCGGGTGGTAGCTGCCCATGACATCGCCCACCACGCGCGCGCTCTTGGAGAAGTTTCGGTCGGGGCGGTAGCCACCGTCGTACATGGCATAGATAACGCGCCGGTGCACGGGCTTGAGTCCGTCGCGCACATCAGGCAGCGCACGCGAGACGATGACGGACATCGAGTAGTCCAGGTAGGACCGCTGCATCTCGGTTTGCAGGTCGACCGGTTCTACTCGGGAACCAGCCGGGTTATCACCAGATCCAGTGGTGTCGATGATGTCGGTGTCGTCGGGCACCTGTGCCTCCGTTGCTCTTCGCTTGAGTTATTACACGTATGTGGGTTGCCGTCAGATATCCAGGAAACGAACATCGCGTGCGTTTTGCTGGATGAAGGCACGACGTGACTCCACGTCCTCACCCATCAAAACGCTGAACATCTCATCGGCTTGCGCTGCATCGTCCAAGGTGACCTGCAACAGCACTCGCTGTTCTGGATCCATCGTGGTTTCCCACAACTCATCGGCGTTCATTTCGCCCAGACCCTTGTACCGCTGCACCGCCTCTTCCTTGGGGAGTTTGCGGCCGGCAGCTTGGCCGGCAGCTACCAGTGCATCGCGCTCCCGGTCGGAGTAGGCGAACTCCGATGTTTCCCGCTGCCACTTGATCTTGTACAGCGGTGGCTGCGCGAGGTAGACGTAGCCGAGCTCGACCAGTGGGCGCATGAATCGAAACAGCAAGGTCAACAACAAAGTGCGGATGTGTTGTCCATCAACATCGGCGTCGGCCATCAACACGATCTTGTGATAGCGCAACCGATTGATGTCGAACTCGTCTTGCACGCCGGTGCCAAGTGCCGAGATGAGTGCTTGGACCTCGTTGTTTTGCAGCACCTTGTCGATGCGTGCTTTTTCGACGTTCAAGATCTTTCCGCGGATCGGCAGGATCGCCTGCACGCGAGGATCACGGCCTTGGCGCGCCGAACCTCCCGCCGAGTCACCCTCGACGATGAACACCTCACAGTCTTCGGGTTCCCGGCTCGAGCAGTCGATCAACTTGCCCGGCATCCCCGCACCGCCGAGCAATCCCTTGCGGTTACGCGCGAGATCGCGCGCCTTACGCGCCGCAATACGGGCACTCGCCGCGTATACAGATTTGCGCGCGATCTCCTTGCCCTCAGCGGGGTTGGCTTCGAACCAGGCACCTAATTGATCGTTGACGATCTTTTGGACGAACGCCTTCATCTCGGTATTGCCCAGCTTCGTCTTGGTTTGTCCTTCGAACTGCGGCTCGAAGAGTTTGACCGACACGATCGCGGTCAAACCTTCGCGAACATCCTCACCGGTCAAGTTGGTGTCCTTCTCCTTCAGCACACCCCACTCGCGGGCGAACTTGTTGACCAGGCTGGTCAGCGCCGTGCGGAAACCCTCTTCATGGGTGCCGCCCTCGGTGGTGTTGATGGTGTTGGCGAAGGTGTAGACCGACTCAGCGAAGGTCGTGTTCCACTGCATGGCGATCTCAGCGCTCAAACCCGCATCGGTGTTTTCCATACCGATCTCGATGATGGTGGGGTTGGCAATGCCTTTACTCGCGTTGATGTGCCGAACGAAATCGGTGATGCCGCCTTCGTAGAAGTACCGAACCGATTTCACCTTCTCTTCGGTGGGATCGGCGGCTTCCTCCGCCTCGATCACCGGTGCACTGCCGGTGCGCTCATCGGTGAGTTCGATCGTCATGCCCTTGTTCAAGAACGCCATCTCTTGGAAACGACGGGACAAGGTGGTGAAGTCATACCAGGTGGTGTCGAAGATCGCCGGGTCCGCCCAGAAGGTGACCGTGGTGCCGGTGAGGTCGGTCGAGCCGGCTTCGGCGAGCGGGGCCATCGGCACGCCGTGCTCGTAGGACTGTTGGTAGATGGTTCCGTCGCGATGCACTTCCACATCCAGTCGGGTCGACAGCGCATTGACAACCGAGACGCCCACACCGTGCAATCCGCCCGAGACTTGGTAGCCGCTACCGCCGAACTTGCCGCCGGCGTGCAGCACCGTCAGAACAACTTCCACCGCGGGGCGCTTTTCCACTGGATGCTCATCGACGGGAATACCGCGGCCATCGTCGACCACGCGAACACCGCCATCGGCGAGCAAGGTGACCGAGATGGTGCTGGCATATCCGGCCATGGCTTCATCGACAGCGTTATCGACAACCTCGTAGACCAGATGGTGCAGCCCACGCTCGCCGGTGGACCCGATGTACATACCCGGGCGCTTGCGGACTGCATCGAGCCCTTCGAGGACGGTGATGTCGCTGGCGTCATAGGACACAGGCGGTGAGCCTCCTTCGTCCCACCCCGCCGCGATCCAGGTGGATCACGGAACAACCACGGGTCGTGGGCCAAGGCGTCAGTCTATCGTCGTCGGTACCGGAAACCTCTGAGTGACCCTGCCGTAATCGGCGCGAGAAACCCGATTCCCGCGAATCACCCCCCCGGGGACGTACCCACGTACGAATAGATCCCGTTCTGGCCGCAGCGCAACGCCTACGCGCTCATCGCCCTACCCGTAGGTGTCCCGTGGACCCCGGCCCTTGACCACCCGGGGGCCAGCTCGCCAGGACGGGGCGCTGGGACCACGCACGCTGACCGAGGTGACCGCATCCGGGCCCGCCACCGCGGCCACCTGCTGCACCACCGTGGTGGCTAGTAGCCGCATTTGGGTGGCCCACGCCGTGGAGTCGGCCACCAGGTGCAACCGGCCTTCGGTGATGGATTCCACCTGGACATGCTCGGCCACCTCCGGGCCCACGATCTGGACCCACGAGGCGCTGACCTGGGCGATGGCTGACGTGGCCTGCCAGCCTTGCTCGGCGAGGAACTCCTCCATGATCGAACCGACTTCCTGCGGGTCACGGGAAGAAGAAGAGGAACGACGACGCACCGGTTTAGCGTTGCCGCCGGCGCGCGACCGGGACTTCTTCGCTCCACTGGAGCTAGCGCGCCGAAGCGCGCGGGCAGCCATGCGTTCGGCTTCCTGGTTATCGGGCCCGTGATTGTCAGGTTCGCGGTTATCAGGTTCGCGGTTATCAGGTTCGGCGCTCTCGGATGGGGCGTCGTCACTGGCGTCGTCGTTATTGGTGCCGTCGTCGTTCATGCCGCGTGCACCTGCCCGTCACGGACATCGAAACGCGCACCTGCAAGTTCCACAGGAACATCCTGCGGCACCGCGGCGGTAATGAAAACCTGAGTTGCTTGATGCACCATGGCCGCGAGGTGGGACCGACGCGTGGTGTCCAACTCCGCGAAGACATCGTCGAGGATCACGATTGGATCAACCTCGTCGCTACGCAGCACATCTGCTGCTGCCAGGCGCAGTGCTAGAGCCATCGACCACGATTCACCATGCGAGGCGTATCCCTTCACCGGGAAACCATTCAACGCAACGTCCACTTCATCGCGGTGCGGACCAACGAGGGTGATACCGCGACGCAACTCATCGCCTATCCGCGCTTCGAGATCGGCATCCATCGCCATCGTTACCCGATCACGTAAGGAACCATCAACGACTCCCACTTCCTCGGCGATCCTGGGTGAGGATGGTCGATACGTGATGTCCACGTCCGCGCTGCCGGCGATGGCGATATACGCCGCTTGCACGAACGGACGTAGATCGTTAATCAGCTGCGCACGCGCCGCAACGATGTCGGCTCCTAGTCCGGTGAGTTGCTCGTTCCACACCGATAGCGTCGATTCGATACTTGATCGTGGTCGACCCATCGCAGATTTCATCAGTGCGTTGCGTTGCTTGAGGACTTTGTCGTAATCAGCACGCACTCCGGCCAACCGAGGATGGCGCTGAATACCGATCTCGTCGAGGAAACGTCGTCGATCTGACGGATCCCCGCGCACCAGCGCTAAATCCTCGGGAGCAAACACAACGGCGCGCACAATGCCCAACACATCGCGTGCCCGGGTAGTAGCGGACGCATTGATGCGTGCCTTATTGGAGCCACGTTCCATGATCTGCACGTCGATAGTGACGCTGCGTTCTGCTTCACGAACCCTCGCCCGGATCACAGCACTTTGGGCACCGGAGCGGATAAGTGGTGCATCCGCGGAGACCCGGTGACTGGACAATGTGGCCAAATAGCCAAGGGATTCGACGATGTTCGTCTTACCTTGCCCATTCATTCCCACGAACGTGGTCACCCCGGGTGCGAACTCCATGTCCGCCTGGGGATAGGACCGAAAGTCCGTCAGGCTCAGCGCCTGGACCCACATGATCAGCCAGTAAGACGTACAGGCATCAACAAGTAGCGGTACTCGCTGCGCACAGCATCATCGACGATGCCACTGAGCACTGCTGGGCGAGTTGATTGGGTGAAGGCGAACTGTGCTTGGGGAGCATCGATGGCGTTGAGACCATCGAGAAGATAGCCGGGATTGAAGGCGATCTCGATGTCATCACCGGTGATGGTGGCGTCCAATGCCTCTTCGGCTTGTGCGTCGTCGCCTGTTCCAGCACGCAATCCAACTTCACCGTGAGTAAAAGTGAGACGCACCGGGGTGTTGCGTTCGGCAACCAAGGCAACACGCTTGACAGCTTCGATAAGCGCCGAGGTATCCACCACGGCATGTGTCGAGGATTCGTTGGGAAGGAGTGATCGATACTTCGGGAACTCGCCATCAAGGAGCCGTGAAGTCGTGCGTCGCCGATCGCCTTCGAAACCGACGAGACGATCACCATCGGATGCCAGCGCAAGAGTCACGTGATCGGCATTCCCGAAAGATTTCGCTGCGTCGGCGAGAGTCTTCGCAGGAATCAAAAGTTCGGCTTGGCTTCCTGACGCAGCCGGGTTCCACTCCAACTCGCGCACCGCTAATCGATAGCGATCGGTAGCGGCCAGCACAACAGAATCACCATCGATCTCTACCCGGATCCCGGTCAAGGTAGGCAAGGTGTCGTCTCGCCCAGCGGCGATGGCGACTTGGGCCACCGCAGTAGCGAAGACCGAACCCTCGATGGTGCCGCTGCTTGCCGGCATCTCGGGTAGGGACGGATAGTCATCGAGGGGCAGCGTGGGAAGGGTGAACGATGATCGACCACACGTGATGGTTACTCGGTTACCTTCGGCAACGAGCACGATGGGTTGGGCCGGTAATGAACGAGCAATATCGGCTAACAACCGGCCGGAGACCAACGTGCTACCCGCGGCTTCGACATCTGCATCGATCTCAACTCGAGTGGAGACCTCGTAGTCGAAACTACTGAGTGTGAGGGCATCACCGGCGGCGGTGATGACAACGCCGGCGAGCACCGGCAAACTCGGCCGGGTAGGCAAGGTGCGCGCCGACCAGGCGACAGCATCCGCCAGAGCATCTCGCTCGACCCTGATCTTCACGCGTGTCCTCCTCGGTACCGCCAATGACGGGTCAGACAGTACGGGAGGTATCCACCGGCGTCAGCGTCAAGGCTTGTAGAGAAATCAGAATAGAGAGAAAGGTAGTCATCGTCATAGGCCTTGGGGATGCTGTGGATAGCAGGGCTTTTCGTGGGCAATTACCGGGATTTCGGGTGTGGGTGGGCTGTGGGGTCGTAGGCCGGTAACTGTGGGTAGCTGTGCATAGTGGTCGTGGCCCACGGCTCGATCCCCAGGAGACGTCTGGGTGTCCACAACGGACAGAAATCCAGCACGGCGAGGAGGAGATTTCATCCACAACCCGTCCACAGGTGGGGATGACCGAACAGAAATCATAAAA
>DASYOJ010000006.1:0-11736 GCA_036007925.1 Candidatus Nanopelagicales bacterium | reverse complement strand
GGAACACTGCGGCAAACCGAACTCGAAGGCGGGAGCACGAGTGTCTCCAACTTGGGGATGTTCGGAACGGAAGGCTTCGACGCCATCATCAACCCACCGCAGTCGACCATCCTGGCGGTTGGAGCAGCGCAGCAACAACCTGTTGTGCGCGACGGCAATATCGTGGTCGGCACAACCGTGCAGTTCTCCCTGTCGGTCGATCATCGCCCCATCGATGGCGCTGTTGCTGCCCGGTGGATGCAGGTCTTCATCGACGCTATGGAGAACCCGGCTCGCATCGTTCGCTGACGGGATTTAAGACGATGTTGCGCGCCGGCGTCCGATGAAGGCGGCCAAGGCCGCCAGTAGTGCGCCGGCAATTACCGGCAGGGTGATCGGTTGGGCGGTCGCCGGCCAGATCAGGTCCAGCACGATGGCACCTGCGAGCTGTGCCGCGATGACGACAAGCGCGAAAGACAACACACCCAAGATTGGAACGGTGAATGCGGAGATGCCAATGAACGTTACTCCGAGGATCCCACCGAGGTAGGCCCACGCGGGCCCGGAGGTATTGACCGGACTGGCTCCCCCGGTGAAACCTCCTGTGGCCGTGACAACGATCGTCAAGGTGATGGCGCCGATCAGGAAGTTGCCAAGTGTTGCTGCGGGAGCGCTGCGGGCGGTCATGGAGACCCGTCCATTCACCGCCTGCTGCATCGCCACCAGCACACCGGCGAGGAAAGATAACGCGATCAGTAACCAAAAGCCGCTTTCCTGGCCGGTCCAACGATCAGACACTGCCACGAGAACGGCGAGTGCTGCCCCCACGGCACCGATGATGCGCGGAACCGTTACCGGCATACCGTGGTGGGTTCCTATTCCCAGTCGGTCAACGAGTAATGAACTGACCGTCTGCCCAGACACAAGGGCGACGGAGAAAAGTGCCACGCCGATTACAGGTACGGACGTGGATTGGATGGCGATGAAGAAGGCGCCGAAAACACCCCCGATGAGCGCCCACCACGGCAAAGTTCCTGCGCGAAGTGCCCGGACAACCGTCAGCACCCCCTCACGTGAACGGCGAACGGTCACCACGAGTATGGAGACGATGACCAAACCGATGGTGAAGTTCACCAACGCGGCACTGATTCCGCTGCCCAAGAAGTCTGCAAGTCCGCCGTTCACCCGGGACTGAACAGCGGTGACGAGCCCGGCGATAGCGGCGAGGACATAGCCCAACGTTGCCGACGCAGTGCTGTCAGTTTTGGCTTTCGTCACTCGCTGACACTAGGGCAAGTCCAGCCGAGTATCCGGTGCCGCTAGCTGTGCTGATGCGCGGCTTCCGAAGCGCCGTCCTCGCTCATCACGAACCACACACAACGAGTTTCGCTGTCGGATTCGTTCCAAAATCGGTGCGGCACGCTGGAATCGAAGGCGATCGAATCACCGGGCCCGAGGATGGCTTGCCCGAAGCCGACCTGAACGTTCAGCTCACCAGAAATAACCACCCCGTACTCGCGTCCGCTATGCCGGATGAAGTCCTCGGGTGGTTCACCGGAGGGGTTCGGTTCGTAGACGACGCTAAGGAACTCACAGCCTTCCTCGGCGTTAGCTGTGAGGCGCTCCCATCGCGGGCCGGCCTTCAACTTGATGGTGGGGCGCTGGGTGGCTCGAAGGACCACCCCGGAGGTGTCCAGTGCAGTCTGTTCGTCGAGGACGCGATGGGGTTGTTCGGCAGGAAGCGTTTTAGCCCCGGCTTCGGGGACGCCGTCGAACAGGCTGTCCATCTGAATGCCGAGTTCGCTGACGACGTTGTAGAGCGCACGGACGCTAAAGGCGGCTAGGCCTCGTTCCACCTGGGAAACATGGCTAGGGGAGACCTCGATCCGCCGTGCCAACTCGCGAACACTCAGGCCAGCTGCGGTGCGGGCTTCGCGAATCCGACCGCCGACGACGATCCACTCGTGATCATCGGCGGGCAACGACGGACCGCTTGGAGCGAGTGATTCCCCAGCCTCGACGGATGTCACTGTGTCCTCCTTGTGAACGGTAGGAACTTACACCGTGATTACGAGTGAACAGCAGCGACCTGTCACGCTGGTCGGCGATCCGTCAGTGCAGGACCATGCCTCCGTCGATCATGATGAGTTGGCCGGTCATGTAGTCGCTATCTGGGCTTGCCAGGAAGGAAGCCGTTCCGATGACGTCCTCGGGGTAGGAGTAGCGCTTCATCAAAATCATGTTCTCCGCGAGAGAGTCCATACTCTCGCCCTCTTTGGCGAACTTGCCAATCGCTACCAGGTCCTTGTCGAGTTGTTCCCACAGTTCGGTGCGTACGACGCCGGGTCCGTAGCCGTTGACGGTGATGTTGTGATCAACGAGCGCCTTAGCGCCGCCCTTGATCATGGCGAGGACAGCGTGCTTGCTCGCGCTGTAGACCACGACGTCGTCGAAAGCATCACGTGAGAGAATCGATCCCACGTTGATGATCTTGTACGGGTAGTCACGCTTGCCTTGGGCAATCATTTGCTTGGCAGCTGCTTGCATGCAGTTCAAGGTTCCCCACGCATTGACGTCCATGATCTTGTCCCAGTTCTCCCGAGTGATGTCCTCGAAGAACAAGGGCTTGTTGATACCAGCGTTATTGACGATCACGTTGATCTCTCCGAACGCCTCCACGGTGGCATCGACCGCCGCCTTAGCGTCCTCCTGGCTGGTCACGTCAAGGAACACCGAAATCGCTGTGCCTGCACCGGCGGCATTGATGTCCGCAGCCACCTGGGTGAGACCGTCGGTATTCACATCTCCTATGCATACGTTGGCACCCTGGGCGGCGTAATCCTTGGCGACCGCAGCTCCCATGCCCTGGGCGGCACCGGTGATGAGGATGTTCTTCCCCGCGAGCCGAGTGGAGTCCATGTACCTGCACCTCTTTCTTGTGGTTGCGCGTGACCCGTCCCGCGGTCCGATGCCGGGGCGTCAGTGTTCGGTAGGAGATTACACATCCATCACGAACCTGTGAACATGTTTCGCCCAGATAACCGGGGATTCCCGGCGGGAGTCGGTCAGATACCGGGTTCTCTGCTGGGTTTTCCCGGCAAGTGGCCTCGAAGGCGCCCCCGTGGATGGAGTCAAAGTGTGCACTAATGCATAACGAATGGGTTACATCTCTTGTCATCTGGGTGGACTAGTGCACACTCACACAGAACACTTCGAGCAAGTCGAGTGATGCGAGGCGAAGGAGATCGGGTGGGCAGTGTCGGTAGTGGAGGAGCGCCGCCGCTGATCGAAGCGGACCACATCGTCAAGCGATTCGGTGGGGCATTAGCCGTTGACAACGTCTCCTTAGCGGTTCAGGCGGGGGAGATCCATGCTGTGGTTGGCGAGAACGGCGCCGGCAAGTCCACGCTGATGCGGATTCTGGCGGGCATCTTGGATCCGGACGAAGGTGAGGTTCGCGTCGATGGCCAGGTGCTGGCCCGCGGAACCCGCTCGGCGATCGATGCCGGCATCGCCTTAGTCCACCAGGAACTCAGCCTGGTGCCGGAAATGACGGTGGCGGAAAACATCCTGCTAGGAGCCTTCCCCACCAAGGTCGGCTTCACCGAGTACAAGGAACTCAAGCAGATCGCCGCCGATGCTCTGGAAGAAATCGGGGTTAACGTCGACCTCGACGAGCGTGTCAAGCGGCTCTCGGTGGCGCTGCGCCAATTCGTCGAGATCGCCCGTGCCGTCGCACGCAAGCCCCGGGTACTCATCTTGGATGAGCCGACCGCCACCTTGACGCCCGCAGAAACCGATTACCTGCTGGCCATGCTCGAGCGTCTGGCTGCCGGTGGCATGGCGATCGCCTACATCTCCCATCGCATTCCCGAGGTATTCCGCATCTGCACCAATGTCACGATCCTGCGGGACGGCAAGCAGGTAATCACCACCCCCATCGCCGACATCACGCCCGAGCAGGTCGTCGATCAGATGGTCGGCCGCGAACTCAAGCGCGACCTGGCGAGCCACCGCGACGCCGAGCCCGGTGCTGTTGTCTTGCAGGCCGAGGGAATCACAGCACCTGGTGTGGATAACGTCGATTTGCAGGTTCGCGCAGGGGAGATCGTGGGCCTCGGCGGGCTCGTGGGTGCCGGTCGATCCGAGTTGGTCCGCGCCATCATCGGAGCCGACAATCGCTCGGCAGGGAAGGTGACGCTCACCGTCGGAAGCAAGGTGTCCACGCTGTCGACCTACCAGTCCTCGGTACGCAACGGCGTCGCCTACGTTCCCGAAGAGCGACGCACCGATGGGCTCGCACTCACGATGTCGGTCACCGACAACATCCGCCTGCCCAACCGCAAGCAACTCGCCAAAGGCGGTTTCATGCTCGGCAGCAAGATCAAGGAATTTGCCCAGCAACTCGCGGACAAAGTCGGCTTGCGTCCCCCGGTCATCAGCCGCGAGGCCGGTCAGTACAGCGGTGGCAACCAGCAAAAGATCGTGCTGGCAAAGTGGCTCGGGCGCCGCCCGGACTTCATCGTTCTGGATGAGCCAACTCGCGGCGTCGATGTCGGCGCCAAGGCCGAGATCCACCGCCTGGTCAAGGACATCGCAGACCAGGGAACGGCCGTCCTCGTGGTGAGTTCGGATCTGCCGGAGTTGCTCGAACTCTCTGATGTCATCCATGTCATGCGCGATGGCCGCATCACCGGGACGTTGGGTCGCGGCGATGCTAACGAGAAGTCAGTTATGTCGCTGGCCTCCGGCGAAGCGGAGGTGAATGTCTGATGTCCGACACCACAGTTGTGGAAGACACCCAGCAAGTAGCGGTCCCCGAGGAGCGACAAGCCGCTCGGGTGCTGACCTGGATCTCTGAGAATGGCATCTTCATCTTCACGGCCGTACTCATCATTTTTGCGTTGATCTTCGTCGATGGATTCGCGTCACTGATCAACATCACCGACGTTTTCCATCGAGCCGCTCCGATCGGGATCGTCGCGGTGGGAATGACCTTCGTGGTGATCAGCGGTAACTACCTCGATCTATCTGTCGTTGCGCAGGTAGCAACCGCGGGCGTCATCTTGATCGCCGTCAGCAATTCCTACGGGTTGCCGCTTGCGATCCTGGCTGCTCTTGGGGCTGCGTGTTTGTTCGCCCTGGTGAACGGAACGGCGGTAGGTGTCTTCAAGGCCAATGCCGTCATCGTGACACTGTCCACAACGTTCATCGGTCTGGGACTACTGCGGTTTTTCTCGGGTGGATCGATCTTCTTCGGCCCGCCCGATGGCCCGATTCGGGCCTTCGGTATCGGCAAGATCGGACCGGTTCCCTACTCAGCGATCGTGCTGATCGTGATGACGATCTTGCTGAGCTTGTTGCTGAACCGCACGAACTTCGGCTTCTTGGTGAAGTCCTTCGGTGTAAACGAGCAGGCCACGCGGCTCGGGGGAACCAACACGGCGCTGGTCATCATCGGCGCCTTCCTCGTGACCGCCGTCGCGGCGATGATTGCTGGCTTCGTCTTGGCCGCCTTTTCGAACACGGCTGTCTCGAACGATGGCACGGGATATGAATTCGAGGCACTGGCCGCGATCATCGTCGGCGGGACGAGCGTCTTCGGCGGCCGGGGAAGTATCTACCGAACGTTCCTGGGTGTGATCTTCGTCAGTGTGCTGGCCAACATCTTGGTTCTTTACGGCATCGGGTTCGGCTATCAGCAAGTCGCGCTCGGCGTGCTGATCGTGCTGGCGGTCTCCATCGACGCCCTCGGCCGGAAGGTGTCGAAGCGATGAGCCAGACACAGACGATCTCCTTGGGTGGTGCCGCACAAGAAGGCCTGTGGGGGCGCATTCGAACCGTGGCGTCCCGCCGCACAGAGGGCCGTGGACTGGCATTACTAGCCGTCATCGTCATCGTGGTGGCGCTGCTCGAACCGCTGGTGTTCACCGCCTACCAGGTCACCTTGGGGCGCATCGCCCTCATCGGCATCGTGGCCCTCGGGCTCACGGCCGTCATCTTGATGGGTGAACTCGACTTGAGTGTGGCCAGCACGCTGGCCGTCTCCGGCGTGATCATGGCCAGCATTCCCGATCTCACGCTCGGGATCATCGCTGCACTCGCCACCGGCTTAATCGTGGGCATGATCAACGCATTCTTTGTCTCGATAGTGGGTATCAACTCCTTTATTGCGACCTTGGGCATGCTCTTTGCCTTACGAGGTTTGGCCTTCGTCATTTCCGACGAAGCGCCGGTGAGTTTGACCAATAAGGACGTCGGTATCTCTTTCGGTCAACCGCTGATTGGCCCGCTGACCCCACGCGTCTTGATCTTCGTGTTGGTCTTCATCGCGCTCCAGATTTTCATCACGCGGGTGAAGGCCGGCCGGGAGTTCTTCGCGGTGGGCGGCAATCGACAAGCTGCTCGGGATGCCGGTATTCCAGTTACCCGGCGCATCTTCACCGGGTTCATGATCTCCGGCTTCGTCGCTTCGCTGGCCGGTGTGATCAATACCCTCGAGCGGACCACCGCGGATCCGACCGCAGGATCCACAGTGCTGCTGGCCAGTTTCGCCGCCGCGATCATTGGTGGTAACTACCTCAAGGGCGGTCGAGGCTCGATCGTCGGAACTTTGATTGGTGCTGCTGCTTTGGGCATCTTGCAAGTCGCCTTGACCATCTCGGGAGTTCAGGTGCCCGTGCAGCAGATTTTCATCGGCGTCATCTTGCTTGTCGCCGTCACGACCGATCCCAACAGTCTTCGCTCGGTTGCGGGAAGTCTTCGGACTTTGCGTCAAGGCCGGGCGAAATCCCCAGGAAGTTAGCGCTTCACGGGGGCCTGCCACCGCCGGTGGCTGACCAGATGAAATCAACGAAAAGAGGCAACAGATGCGAAAGTCTCGCGTTACGTTCGCAGCCAGCATGCTTGCTGCTGCAGCGCTGACTCTGGCCGCCTGCGGAGGGTCGGATGACTCCAGCAGTGCGGATGCAGGTAGCGAGGACACCGCTACCGAGGAAACGGTCGAAGAGACCGTGGAGGAATCGGGCGACGGAGAGGCCGCCGAGGAAGAGGCCATCGACAACAGTGACGGCCCCTTCGAGGTCTACGCGCTGCTCCCGCAGGGCAATGACCAGCCGTACGGCACCACCTACCTCCCCCCGATGGAGGAGAAGGCTGCCGAACTCGGTATCAACCTGACGATCACCAACTCCGAGTACGACGCTGATAAGCAAGCTAGTGAGTGCGAGGTTGCCGTAGCTGCGCAGCCCGACGGCATCATCTTGTGGCCGGCCGTGGCGGACTCGATCCGTCCGTGCCTTGAGGCAGCCAACAACGCTGGTATCCCGGTGTGGATCACCAACGCTGATGTCAACCCCGAGGACACCGACCTCACCTACGGCTACTCCGGCACGGATAGCTATGGCCAGGGCGCTGCCTCGGCCGAGATGATGTGCGAGTTCGCGGACGGCGCCGAGATCGGCGTCATCCAGGTGAACGGCCTCACCGGTAACTCGGTGGCCACCTTGCGCGGGAACGGCTTCAGCGAGACCGTCGCCGAACTGTGCCCGAACGTGACCATCCTCGCTGAGCAGCCAGGCAACTGGAACAAGGATGAATCACAGATCGCTGCATCGGAGATGATTACCTCCGTTGGTGCGGAAAACGTCCAGGGCATCTACGCCGCTGACGACACCATGGTCGCCGGTGCGATCGACGCCGCCAAGGCCCAGGGCCTGGACGTGGAAGGCCTGATCATTACCTCGATCGGCAACACCTTCCTCGGCAACCCGCTGGTCGAAGCCGGAGAGCTCGACGGCACGGTCTTCCAGTCCTCCTCATGGGACGGCGAGAACGCTGTCGTGGGTATCTACCGTGCGATGACCGGCGACACTTCGCTCGGTCGTGACGACGAAGGCTCGGTGCTGTACATGCCGAACCCGAAGGTCACCATCGAAAACTGGAACGACCCCGAGGTCGCTCCGGAGTGGTAAACCGATCATCCCTTCGATGAGGTAGACCACCGGGTGGGCGGGCTTCTGCCTGCCCACCCGGTGCGTCTCCCGCACGGACCAATTCAATGAAAGACGCATAACCCACACACCACTTTCCCCGCCTCTTGTAAGGAGTTGACACCCGAAATGGGTTCACCAAGCCATCCGCAATCGGCCCGTGAGTTCGCGCAGACCTCGATAGCCGCACCGGGCATCATCGGTGTCGATTGGGAGGAGCGCGTCGATTTCAACCGCTTGCGTGATTATCGGTTGCAGCGTGCGCGGCAGGCCCTTGATGCCAGCGATCTGGGCGCGTTGTTGGTTTTCGAGACGTCGAACATTCGCTACCTCACCGCGACGCACATCGGAACGTGGGGCTACAACAAGACCGAACGGTGGGCGCTGCTGACGCGCACCGGTGAGCCGTGGATCTGGGACTTCGGTTCGGCGGCCAAGAACCACCGCTTGCACTCGCCGTGGCTCAAGCCCGAGCAATCCCACGGTGGCAACAACGGACTGCAGGGCGCGATCTCTCCCACCTCAGGACTCCCCACGGGTACCGCGCGGCAGATTGCGGAGATTCTGCGTGATGAGGGTGTGGCCGGCATGCCGCTGGGCGTGGACGTCATCGAGATGCCCATGCTCCGTGAACTAGAAGCCGCCGGCATCGATGTCCGCGACGGACAGCAGGTGATGCTCGATGCGCGCGAGATCAAGAACCAGGACGAGATTCTGCTGCTCAGCCAGGCGGCCTCGATGGTCGACGGTGTGTACCAGGACATCTATGAGTTCTTGAAGCCCGGTGTCCGCGAGAGCGATGTTGCGGCACTGGCGACCCATCGTCTCTTGGAGATGGGTTCGGAGCAGGTCGAGGCGATCAACTCCATCGCCGGCGAGCGGTGCAGCCCCCACCCGCATGTCTTCTCCGACCGGCTTATTCGACCAGGTGATCAGGCCTACTTCGACATCATCCACGCCTTCAACGGCTACCGGACCTGTTATTACCGCACGTTCGCTGTCGGTCGGGCGACCACCGCGCACCGCGATGCCTACAAGAAGGCCCGCGAACTCATCGACTCCGCGATCGATCTGGTGCGCCCGGGCATGACCACCGACCGCATTGCACAACTGTGGCCCAAGGCCGAGGAATTCGGCTTCTCCTCCGAGATGGAAGCTTTCGGCTTGCAGTTCGGTCACGGTCTGGGTCTTGGCTTGCACGAGCGTCCAGTGATCAGCCGGTTGAACTCCTTGGAGAACCCGGTCGAGATCAAGGCCGGCATGGTCTTCGCACTCGAGACCTTCTGGCCAGCCGATGATGGTCACTCGGCGGCACGGATCGAGGAAGAACTTGTCGTTACCGAAGATGGCGCGGAGTTGCTCACTCTCTTCCCGGCGGAGGAGCTCGTCGTTACCAACGCGTACTAGGGCGCAGCAGCACTCTCGCTACGCTTGCACGAAAACTTGGAAGGACTCCACGCATGACAACTGCCCTGCCCGAGCGGACTCCAACGGGCCTGCTGATCGGTGGCGAATGGCTGCAAACCGCTGCTCATCTGGACGTGATCAACCCGGCCACCCTTGGTTCGCTTGCTGAGATCGGCGACGCCACCCCCCAAGAGGGACTCCAAGCTGTTGGTGCGGCGTACGACGCCTTCCAAACGTGGGGTGTGTCCTCGGCTCGTTCGCGTGCGGAAATCTTGCGCAAGGCGTTCGACATCATGACCGCTGAGATCGAGGACTGCGCTCGCCTGATCGCCCTGGAGAACGGCAAGGCCTGGGGTGATGCCATGGGTGAGTCGCTATACGCGGCGGAGTTCTTCCGGTGGTTCTCCGAAGAAGCCGCGCATGTGCAAGGCGACTTCCGATACGGCCCCAACGGCGACAAGACCATCATCACGGACTACCGCCCCATGGGTGTGGCCTACATGATCACGCCCTGGAATTTCCCGGCGGCGATGGCCACTCGCAAACTCGCCCCGGCCCTGGCTGCGGGTTGCACTGCGGTCCTGAAGCCAGCAGCGGAGACTCCGTTGACAGCCCTGTGGGTTGCCGATGTTCTCGAGCGTGCGGGTGCGCCAGCTGGTGTAGTCAACGTGGTCACCACATCGAAGTCCGGCCCGGTGTCCGAGGCGATTCTCGCCGATCCTCGCGTTGCCACTCTCTCCTTCACTGGCTCCACCTATGTAGGCAAGCTACTTCTCGACCAGACCGCCAAGCGTGTGCTCCCGTCGTCCATGGAGCTTGGGGGCAACGCGCCTTTCCTGGTGCTCGAAGGCGCCGATGTCGACAAGGCTGTGGAAGGTGCGATGGTCGCCAAGATGCGCAATGGCGGCGCTGCCTGCACTGCCGCCAATCGGTTTTATGTGCACGCCTCGGTTGCCGAGGAGTTCGCGACGAAGTTCGAAGCTGCGCTGCGGGGGCTCAAGATCGGCCCGGGCATCGATAGGGACAACCAGCTTGGTGCAATGGTCTCGGTCAAGGAGCGGGACAAGATCCTGGAGATCGTGCAAAGTGCCGAATCCGAAGGCAGTCAGGTGACCGCAGTAAGCGAGGTTCCTGGTGATGGCGCCTTCATCTCACCGTATTTGGTGCGTGGGGTGCAGCACGGATCGTCGTTGACCAAGAATGAGATCTTCGGTCCGGTCGCACCGATCGTTACCTTCGAGGATCAGGCTGAGGCGATCCGGATGGCCAATGACACTGAATACGGGCTGATCTCCTACGTGTTCGCCAAGGACGCTGGCGAGGGCATCAAGGTTGCCCGGCAGATGGAATCGGGAATGGTTGCCATCAACCGTGGGATCGCTTCGGACCCAGCGGCCTCCTTCGGCGGGATGAAGGAATCCGGCCTCGGCCGCGAGGGCGGGTTCGACGGCATCCACGAGTTCCTCGAGACCCAGTACTTCGCCGTCGACCTCTAACCGCGAACGGGCAGTTTCTCGACCCCGAAAGGGCAGTTCTGCAACGCCGAGTGGGCAGGAGCGGCGCGTGCCGCGCCGCGGTTGCCCACTCGAGCGTCTCGCACTGCCCTTTCGGGGTGCCGAAACTGCCCGTTCGCTGCGAGAGAGTTAGGGGTTGATGACGGGGTGCTTGTCGTACGGCTGCCCGAGCGCTTCGGGCCCGAGCGCGCTGTAGCCACCATCGACGGGGATATCCGCACCGGTCATGAATGATGCCCCGGACGAGCAGGCGTAGCAGATGGCGTCGGCTATCTCCGCCGGCTCGGCCATCCGCCGGATTGCCTGGAACTCCCCGGCGAAGCGGTCGGCGTACTCCCTCGTGCCGTAGCGCCGTTCCAGGTTTCGGCTCCAGGTCCAGCCCGGGGAGACGCTGTTGATGCGGATGCCCAGTGGGGCCAGCGCCTGCGACAAATTGCGGTTCAAGCCCAGCAGTGCGGTCTTGGTAACCGGGTACACCAGGCGGTTCGGCTGTGAGGATTTCCCGGATACAGAGGTGACGATTACGGCCGCCCCTTCGCCGCGTTGCTGCATGAGCGGCACCGCCTTCTCGATGAACATGGCCGCTGATGCGACGTTCACATCCAACGCAGTTCGCCAGTTCTCCCGAGTGGTGTCCAAATAGCCACAGGCGAAAGTGGTGTGCGCGCTGACCACGTAGTCAACCCCGCCGAAGCTCTCGACCGCAGTACCCAAGAGCGCATCGAGGTCGGCATCGGAGGTCACGTCGGTCTTCACGAAGCGGCCGTTGTCACCGAAATCTGCCAGTAACGTATTGGCGTACTCGTCTTGTAGATCGCCGAGCACAACGCTGCCGCCGTTGGCCA
>DASYOJ010000005.1:0-2087 GCA_036007925.1 Candidatus Nanopelagicales bacterium | reverse complement strand
CATCTTGGGCACCATGCCCGATTCCAAAGTGGGCAACAGCTCGCGCAGTTCACCGGCAGTGAGCGTCGATACAAGGGAGTCGCGGTTCGGCCAATCGGCGTACACCCCCTCAACGTCGGTCAACACGATGAGTTGATCGGCCTGCACGGCTATGGCTAGGGCCGCGGCAGCGCTATCGGCGTTGACATTGTGCGCGATGTTGTTGGCATCGCGCGCGACCGAGGAAACAACTGGGATGTAGCCCATGTCGAGCAGTCCCAAGACGAAGTCCGCGTTCACCTCGGTGACATCTCCCACCTGGCCGATGTCAACCTGCTGACCTTCGACGGTGGCGGTGCGCCGCTGGGCAACGTAGAGACCGGCGTCTTCGCCGGATAGGCCAACGGCAAGCGGACCGTGGGCATTGAGGAGTCCCACCAGTTCGCGCTGCACCTGGCCGATGAGAACCATCGCCACGACATCCATCGCCTCGGGGGTGGTGACCCGCAGGCCGCCACGGAACTCGCTGTGGATACCCAGTTTGTCGAGCATCGAGGAGATCTGCGGGCCTCCGCCGTGTGTCACGATCGGGCGCATACCTTCAGCGCGCAGTTTCACAACGTCCCGGGCGAATGCCTCCTTCAAGGCATCGTCGGTCATCGCATTGCCGCCGTACTTCACGACGATGATGGGCGCGTTCTCGTTGGACTGGCTCATGTCGAGTACGCCGAGTTCTCGTGGACGTAATCGGTGGTGAGATCGTTCGTCCAGATCGTCGCTTGCTCGCCTCCGGCGTTCAGGTCCACCTCGATGTGCACGTCCCGGCCAGACATATCGACAAGACCTCGATCCTCGCCCACTCCCCCACCTCGACAGACGGTCACCGAGTTGATGGCAACGTCCACCTGATCGGATTCGAAGGCAGCGGTAGTGGTGCCGAGCGCGGAGAGCACGCGACCCCAGTTCGGATCCTCACCGTGGATGGCGCACTTGAGCAGATTGCTGCGCGAGATTGCGCGGGCTGCTTCAACTGCTTCTTCCTCGGTTCTGGCTCGCTGCACTGTGATGGCGATTTCCTTCGAAGCACCTTCGGCATCGGCGATGAGCTGCCGAGCAAGATCCGCACAAACCTGCGTGACGATGTCCGTGAAGTGACCGATCGCAGGGCGCGCGCCGCTTGCACCATTTGCCAGAACGATCACGGTGTCGTTTGTCGACATGCAGCCATCGGAGTCAATGCGGTCGAACGTCTTCGATGTGGCGTGCCGCAGCGCTGCCTCAAGGTCTTCAGACTCGACATCTGCATCGGTAGTAAGGAAAACCAGCATGGTCGCCAGACCAGGTGCCAGCATGCCAGCACCCTTCGCCATTCCGCCGACGACGAAGCCCTCTTCTGCATGCATAGCGAGCTTTGGCACCGTGTCGGTAGTCATGATCGCCTCGGCTGCTGCGTGTCCGCCATCGTCGTCGAGGCGCACGACAGATTCATCGATACCTGTTCGGATCTTGTCCATCGGCAACAGTTCGCCAATCAGGCCGGTGGAGCACACCAGAACATCCCCAGCGCCGATGTCCTGCCCTGCCTTCTGGAGTTGCTCGGCGGTGCGCTCGGCCATCTGGTGCGCGTCGGTGAAGCCTTGCGGACCAGTGCAGGCATTAGCTCCGCCGGAATTGGCGATCACCGCTCGGGCGCTGCCGTCGGCCACCGCTTGCCGCGACCACAAGATGGGCGCCGCTGGAAACCTATTACTCGTGAATACCGCTGCAGCCGCATCCTTGGGGCCATCGTTGACGATGAGGGCAATATCCGGCTTGCCGGATTCTTTGATGCCTGCGCTCAGTCCGATAGCGCGGAAACCCTGCGCCGCGGTGACGCTCATGGCGCGACCCCGATGACATCGAGTCCGGCTGCTTCATCGAGCCCGAGCATCAGGTTGGCGTTTTGCACCGCCTGACCTGCGGCACCCTTGCCAAGGTTGTCGATCACCGACACCACCACCACGCGGCCTGCGTGATCATCGACCGCTACCTGCAGGTGAGCACAGTTGGTGCCACTCACCGCCCCAGTTTGCGGCCACTGCCCCTCCGGCAGCACGGTGATGAAAGGT
>DASYOJ010000004.1:0-2096 GCA_036007925.1 Candidatus Nanopelagicales bacterium | reverse complement strand
TCAACTTGATCTTGACTGCCACGGGTGGCTGCTCTCCTGACGTGTGGTGGACGGATGTGCGGCGACGTGGGGTGCCGTGCGTATCCGACTCATGGACCGCCGCGGGCGAGGTGAGAGGGCCACGCCGACGACGAGAACGACCAAAGTGTGCCAGAAGGCCACGCGTCATCAACCTCCGGGGCCCGCATCTGACCCTGCCCACCCCAAGAACGTTTCCCCCGGATTCCGGCGGAAACGCGCAGCCTGGGGCCGATTCCGGGGGAAGCGAAGCGAATCCCCCGGAATCCGGGGGAAACGCGTGGGGGGGGTTAGGAGAGCAGCTTCTTCAAGTCGTCGGGCAGCTGCGACATATCCGGCGGGGTCATCTCCTCGGCGGGGGCTTCCTGGCTCACACCCGCGTCCTGGGCGGCCCGCTTAGCCGGGTTACCGCTGCGGCCCTTCTTGGCCTTGCGCCCGGCCTGCTTGGGCATCTTGCCCTTGGACTTCTTCCCCCCGGATCCGGGCATACCCGGCATGCCGGGCATGCCACCGGGCATGCCACCGCCTTTGCCCATTTGCCGCATCATTTTCTGGGCTTCGCCGAACCGCTCGATAAGTCCGTTGACGTCGCTGACCTGGGTGCCCGATCCGCGGGCGATACGCGCACGCCTCGAACCGTTCAAAATTTTTGGATCCGCACGTTCGCCCGGAGTCATCGACTGGATGATCGCCGAGACGCGATCCAACTCGCGATCATCGACCTGGTCGAGTTGATCCTTCATCTCCCCCATGCCCGGGAGCATGCCCAGGATTTTTCCGAGCGATCCCATCTTCTTGATGGACTGCATCTGCTCAAGAAAGTCCTCGAGGGTGAAGTCCTCGCCACTGGAGACCTTGCGGGCCATCTTCTCGGCTTGCTCAGCGTCAAATGCCCGTTCGGCCTGTTCGATAAGCGTGAGGACATCACCCATGTCCAAGATGCGATTGGCCATCCGATCGGGATGGAAGGTCTCGAAATCACCGACCTGCTCGCCGACAGACGCGAACATGATGGGGACACCAGTGACCGTCACGATGGACAACGCAGCACCGCCGCGGGCATCACCGTCGAGTTTGGTGAGCACGACCCCGTCGAATCCGACCTGCTCAGCGAACTGCTCCGCCGTCACGACTGCGTCTTGCCCGATCATGGCGTCGACGACGAGCAAAGTGTCATCGGGTCGAACGGCTTCTTTAACCTGACGCAACTGGTCCATCAATTCGGCATCGATGGCCAATCGCCCGGCGGTATCCACGATCACGATGTCGTGCAGTTGTGATTCCGCGTAGGGGCGGGCATCGCGCGCCACCTGCACCGGATCACCGATTCCATTGCCCGGTTGCGGCGCATACACCGGAACGCCAGCGCGCTGTCCAACAACGGTCAACTGATCAACGGCATTGGGACGCTGCAAATCAGCCGCCACCAGGAGCGGTGTGTGGCCGGCTTGTTTCAAATGGGCAGCCAACTTGCCGGCGAGAGTCGTCTTGCCCGCTCCCTGCAACCCAGCGAGCATGATGAATGTGGGACCCGTCTTGGCCATACGCAGCCCGCGCGTTTGCCCACCAAGGATTTCCACAAGTTCGTCATGAACGATTTTGACGACTTGCTGCGCGGGATTGAGCGCACCGGAGACTTCCTCCGACAGTGCTCGTTCCTTGACCCGAGCAGTGAAGGCTTTCACGACCGGCAGGGCGACATCCGCCTCGAGCAGTGCCGTGCGGATCTCCCGGACAGTGGCATCGATATCGGCTTCGCTCAGCCGTCCCTTACCCCGCAGACCTTTGAAGGTCGCAGCCAAGCGGTCCGAAAGTGACCCGAACAAACCGGCTCCTCGCACAGACGACACGAATCAATGATGTTCGGCCAGACTAACGGTCCTATGGGGAATGGTGCCGTGTGGCCTTGAGCGTGGCCTGAAGGGTGGCTTGCACGGTGGTCCGCACGGCAGCGGCGTGATCGGGAGCAAGGCGCTCACCGCGCCGATCCGTCACGAAGAAGGCATCGACAACCTCGGAGCCGAGGGTGTCGACCTTGGCTCCGATCACCACGACGTCGGCGGAGCGCAGTGCGGAGG
>DASYOJ010000003.1:0-5594 GCA_036007925.1 Candidatus Nanopelagicales bacterium | reverse complement strand
CGGGTGATCTGTAGCCGCGTCTCGTGCGGGAAGATCACCCGATCCACGTAGCCGCGCTCGGCGGCCTGGTAGGGGTTGGCCAAAGTGTCGGTGTATTCATCGATCAGTTCCACGCGACGGGTATCGGGATCCTCGGCTTCTGCGAGTTCCTTGCGATACAAGATGTTCACTGCACCTTGCGCACCCATCACTGCGATCTCCGCGGTGGGCCAGGCCAAGTTGATGTCGGCGCCAAGGTGCTTGGAACCCATCACGTCATAGGCACCGCCGTAGGCCTTGCGGGTGATGACCGTCAGCAGCGGCACGGTGGCTTCGGCGTAGGCGTAGATGAGTTTCGCGCCGCGGCGGATGATGCCATTCCACTCTTGATCGGTCCCGGGCAAGAAACCGGGCACGTCCACGAACGTGATGACCGGGACGTTGAACGCATCACAGGTGCGCACGAAGCGCGCGGCCTTTTCCGAAGCCTCGATGTCCAGTGTTCCGGCGAACTGCATCGGTTGGTTAGCCACGATGCCCACCGCGTGGCCCTCGATGCGACCGAACCCGGTGATCATGTTCGGCGCGAACAGCGGCTGGGTTTCCAAGAACTCGTCTTCATCGAGGATCGCCTCGATCACCTTGTGCATGTCGTACGGCTGGTTCGGGGAATCGGGGATGATCGAATCGAGCGAGTAGTCCTCGTCGGTGAACTCCATATGCACCTCGGTGGGCAGCACCGGGGGATCGGAGAGGTTGTTGCTGGGTAGGTAAGACAACAAGGCGCGCACGTAGTCCAGGCCGTCGTTCTCGTCCGTTGCCATGTAGTGCGCAACGCCGGATGTGGAGTTGTGGGTGCGGGCGCCGCCGAGGTCTTCCATGGAGACGTCCTCACCGGTGACCGTCTTGATGACGTCCGGTCCGGTGATGAACATGTGCGAGGTCTGGTCGATCATCACGGTGAAGTCCGTGATGGCCGGGGAGTAGACAGCGCCACCGGCGCACGGACCCATGATCACCGAAATCTGTGGGATTACCCCCGAGGCCTGCACGTTGCGCCGGAAGATCTCGCCATACAGGCCCAACGAGACGACACCTTCTTGGATGCGCGCGCCGCCGGAATCGTTCAAGCCGATCACCGGGCAGCCGGTCCTCATGGCCAGGTCCATGATCTTGACAATCTTCTCGCCGAAGACCTCACCGAGGGAGCCACCGAAGACGGTGAAGTCCTGGGCGAACAGGCAGACCGGGCGACCATCCACCGTTGCGTAACCGGTGATCACGCCATCGCCGAAGGGACGGTTCTTCTCCAGTCCGAAGTTGTGCGAGCGGTGCCGCACCAATCCGTCGATTTGCTGGAAGGAGTCCGGATCGACGAACGCCTCGATGCGCTCGAGGGCGGTCATCTTGCCCTTGGCGTGCTGCTTGTCGATCGCCGCTTTGCGCTTGCCAGCAGCGTCGGCTCGGCGCGCCTTCAAGATCCCGGCTTTGCCGGCGGTGGTGCGCCGCTCGGCGCCCTGAGGCTCAGCGGTATCAGCTTGCTCGGCTTGTTCGGCGGTCATGGTGGCCATCCCTCCTACGGGGTCGGACCCTGCGTACCTTAGCCGCGTGGCGAACACGGGTGACCTCGATCCGCAGCGGGTGCACGAACTGCTGCGCGAGCGCGGTTGCCCGTGGCCAGCGCCGCACTATGTCTCCTCTACCGGCTCCACGAACGCCGATGCCCTGGATGCTGCCGGACGTGGCATCGCGGAGGGGACATGCTTCGTTGCAGGGGAGCAAACCGCCGGTCGGGGAAGGCACGGGCGCGCGTGGGTGAGCGATCCGGGGGCCGGATTGTGGTGCAGCACGGTGCTGCCTAGTTCCGTCGAGCCGACCCGGGCACCGATCGCGGCGGCGTTGGCGATTATCGATATGTCCCATGAGCTACCCGGTCCGCGGCTGTCCATCAAATGGCCCAACGATGTGCTCGCCGCCGATGGGCGCAAGATCGCTGGGATCTTGGCCGAAGCGAACGGGCGCGCGGTGATCGTCGGTATCGGCATCAACGTCGATTACCCGGCCGATGCGCTGCCCGATCCGCGGGCCACTTCGTGGTTTGTCGAGACCGGAATGCACCCTGATCGCAGCGAAGTGCTCGCTGCGTTGCTCGCGAATCTGTACGCGCGCATCACCCAACCTTTCGAGCAGGTGCTCGCCGACTACCGATCGCATAGTTCGACCCTGGGGGCGCGGGTGCGTGTGGTCCTTCCTGGCGGGGAGGAGTTGGAGGGCGTTGCTGTGAATGTGGACGAATCCGGGCACTTGCTCGTGCAGACAGGGGAAACGGTGCGAACGGTCATCGCCGGGGACGTCATCCATGCAACGATTCAGCCGTGACCTACCCGACCAAGCTGCTGGCACCTGGCGAACGCATCGCCTTCGAATTCAAACCGCATTGGCGGGGGCTGATCTGGCCGGCCGTTGTGCTGATCATCGAAGTGTTCGTCGGGACCTGGCTGTACTTCTCGGTGGCGAACTGGAGCATCGGATCCTGGTCGCTTGCCTGGCTGCAGTGGCCGATCCTGATCGCGTTGATCGGTATCGCGATCTGGCGCGTGCTCATTCCCTTTGCTCGATGGTTCACCACGCAGTACGTCTTCACTTCCCGCCGGATCATCATCCGGCGCGGCCTGGTCACCAAACAGGGCCGAGACATGCCGCTGGCCAAGGTGAACAACGTCTCCTTCAATGTGGGCATCATGGGGCGCATCCTCAATTACGGAACCTTGGAGATCGAGTCCGCGAGCGATGACGGTGACATGTACATCCAGGATGTTCCCGATGTCGAACAGATTCAGAGGCTTGTGTATGAGTTGCACGAACTCGACGATTCGCGTCGGCGTGCAGGGGACGGGTCCGAGGACGAACTGCCTGCGCTGGACTAGAAGTTAGGCAGCAGACCTGCGTTGACAAGACTTGCTTCGACCGCGCTAGCGCGAACCACCATGCGGCCCGGGGCAGCGTCAACTTCCCGAAAACCCAGTGAAGAATAAAGGCGGCTGGCGGCCGGGGTCGCCGCGTCAACCACGATTGCCCGAATAGCGGGTCCTTGCCTGCTGACCTGGATGATGCGGGACAACGCGTCTATTAGCAAGAGTCGTCCCAATCCTCGGCCCTGAAAATCAACGTGAAGAGCGAGTTTGCCGATAAGGGCAGCGGGTATGAGCTCGGGCATTCCACGTCCGATTCGCGATGGAATCTCAGCTTTGCGAAGAGCATGCGCCGTCAGCGTGTAGTAAGCCAGAACGTTGTGCGAACCTTTTTCAAGCCACACGAAGGTCGTTGCGGTTCGTGCTCGCTCTGCCGCTTGGGCGTGCAGTTCAATCCAACGATCAAGTTCGGATTCTCCGCATCGGAATTGCCGGGTCGAGTGATTATGGGCTTCGAACCGTAACGAAGTGAATTGCGGATCAGTCGCGCTGGTCGACAACGTTCGCCAGGTGAGTCGCGGCCTCGGTCATCGCGGGGATTGCATCACCCGTAAGTAGGTCGTCAAACGCGTCGAAGAACTCCGCGGTGGTCTCGGTGAAGCGAGCGTGATCCAGAACCCGCTCGGCCTGCGCTTCGGCCGCGTCCAGGATGAAGGTCGTCAGGTTCTGGTTGTTTAACTCAGCCGCCTCGCGTAGCCGTTGCTTACGTGCCGCATCTGTCCGCATGGTGATGACGTCATTAGCCATAAGGCAAGTGTACTGCATATGTATATACAACCGGTCTGGGCGGGTGCTCCGCTGCTCCAGTTACCCGCTAAATCGGAGTCGAGGCGTCCCGCTCGTAGAGCTCTTGATCGGCCGGGTCCTCGCGCTGGTCTTCGGGGATAGCCGGGAATACCCATTTGCGGTAGGACCAGAAGCGGAACAAGGTGCCTAGCCCCAGGCCGATCACGTTGGCGCTGATGTTGTCGGCAAGTGCCGAGGTGAACCCGAGAACGTAGTGGCTGAACCACAGGCAGGCCACCGCGATGAGCATGGCCACACCGTTCAAGCCAAAGAACATCAGGTATTCCTTGCCCATGTGGGTGCGGCCGCGGTGCCGGAAGGTCCAAAAGCGGTTTCCGGCGTAGGCCACGGTGGTGGCCGCGGCCACGCTGATCACCTTGGCGGTAAGCGGCTTGTCAAAAAGCGGGCCTTCCCCGCCGGCGAACCTCAGCAGGTTGAACAGGCCGATATCCACGACCAGGGCGGACAGTCCGACGATCCCGAACTTCGCGATCTCACGGTAGAGGTCGCCCAACGTATTTTGCAGGTAGCGGTAGCCGCGCGAGATGAGTTGCGGCCCGGGCATCGGTGAAGTCTAGCCATCCGCCGCGTCGTCGCGAAGGGTCCTGGGGTCGGTAGGTTGAGCAGGTGAGTGCGCCAGATCGCCCGGGGGTGGGCCTGGGGGTAGGCCCTCGAGTGGGAATGGTCGGCGGCGGACAGCTGGCCCGGATGAGTGCGGCTCCCGCGGCTGCGTTGGGAATCGACTTTCGCGTGCTCGCCACCTCGCGAGAAGAGTCCGCGGCGCAGGTGGTGGCCGATGTGTTCCTCGGCGCGCACGATGACGAGAAGGCCGTTCTGGCCTTCGCCGAGGGGTGTGACGTCGTCACATTCGATCACGAGCACGTGCCCCCGCCGATATTGGAAAAGCTTGAAGCGCGCGGGGTGGCGGTACGTCCAGGTCCGCACGCGCTGATCAACGCCCAAGACAAGGCAGTGATGCGCCGCACGCTAGAAGGTGCTGGGGCGCCGGTGCCACGCTGGCAGGTGGTGGAGTCCGCCGGTCAGGCGCAGGATTTCGCTGCTGATGTGGGCTACCCGTTCATCCTGAAGACCAGTAGAGGCGGCTACGACGGCAAAGGTGTATGGCGGATTGAAGGTGCCGATCAGTTGACCGCCGTCATGGCTGGTGATCTGCCACCGGGTGCGCAGTGGTTGGCGGAGGAAGCCGTGCCGTTCGTGCAGGAGTTGTCCGCGCAGGTGGCGCGCTCGCCTAGTGGCCAGAGTGTGGCTTACCCGATCGTGCGTACGGTGCAGGCTGATGGCATCTGCAGTGAAGTGGTGGCACCCGCGCCGGGTCTAGTTTCCGAGCGCGCCGTGCAGGCTCAACACATTGCCTTGCAGATCGCCGGCTCGCTCAACGTGACCGGCATGCTCGCGGTGGAGATGTTCGATACCGGCAGCGAATTGCTCGTCAATGAACTCGCAATGCGCCCGCACAATTCCGGACACTGGAGCATCGAGGGAACTGTGACCAGTCAGTTCGAGAACCACCTGCGCGCGGTGCTCGATCTGCCACTGGGGTCCCCGGTGATGCGATCTCCTGCTGCGGTGATGGTCAACATCCTCGGCGGGGATGTGGGGGACTTGTATTCGGCGTACCGGCATGTGTTCGCGCGCGACCCTGCAGTGAAAGTGCATCTGTACGGCAAGGACGTACGCCCGGGCCGTAAGGTCGGTCACGTGACGGCTGTCGGGGATGACGTCGAGGACTTGATGGCACGAGCCCGGCACGCAGCTGACTACTTCATGGGGGTCATCGATGAGTAACGGCTCCGCAATGGTCGGGATATGCATGGGCAGCGACTCGGACTGGTCCAC
>DASYOJ010000002.1:0-1789 GCA_036007925.1 Candidatus Nanopelagicales bacterium | reverse complement strand
GCGAGCGCCGAAGCCGATCCTTGGTTGGTCATTCCCACACCATCGGGTTACCGCTTCGACCAACCAACGGCGACGACGCTGGCAAGCCGAGAGCACCTCGTTTTGGCATGCGGCCGGTACGAAGGCATCGATGCTCGCATCGCAGAGCACTATGCAACCCGCAAGGACTGGGCAGGTGTACGTGAAGTGAGCATCGGTGACTACGTGCTCGCCGGGGGAGAGGCTGCCGCATTGGTCATGGTCGAAGCCATGGCTCGTTTGATCCCCGGAGTGCTCGGCAACGCCGATAGCGCCGCGGACGATTCGTTCAGCAAGGCTGAAGGTCCCGCATTGGAAGGCCCGGTCTTCACCAAGCCGCCGGCGTGGCGTGACCTAAAGGTGCCGGATGTGCTGCTGTCCGGGGATCACGGCCGAATCGCCGCGTGGCGTGAGGAGCAGGCTCGGCAGCGAACACAGCAGCGACGCCCCGACCTCCCCTAACCGCGAACGGGCAGTTTCCCTGCACCGAACGGGCAGTTTCCCTGCGCCGAAAGGGCAGTGCCCTTTCGGTGCGCACAAACTGCCCTTTCGGTGGTCTGGAACTGCCCGTTCGCGGGGGGTGGGGGAAGGGTGTGGCACACTTACGCCTGCTTCGGCACCGCCGCCCGACGTCTGCCACAAGGGACGCATGAGGGCGCACCACTCCACCTAACCGTGGGCGACTTGTGGCGCTTACAGGAAGAGACACACCAATGAAGACCCTCGATCCCGTCGACGCCGCAGTATTGCGCGATGACATCCCCGATTTCCGCGCCGGCGACACCGTCAAAGTGCACGTGAAGGTCGTCGAAGGAAACAAGACCCGCGTGCAGATCTTCCAGGGCGTCGTCATCGCCCGTTCGGGCACGGGCGCCAGCGAGTCCTACACCGTTCGCAAGGTTTCCTATGGCGTGGGCGTAGAGCGCACCTTCCCGCTGCATTCGCCAGTTGTGGAGAAGATCGAGGTCGTGACCAAGGGTGACGTTCGTCGCGCCAAGTTGTACTACCTACGCGGGTTGCGCGGTAAGGCCGCGAAGATCCGCGAGCGCCGCGATAACTCCCCGACCTCCGAGGACTGATCTTGGCCGACCGGGGTCGGCAGTCCTGGTGGGATATCCCGATCACGATCGCCGTGGCACTCGGCGTCGTGTTGTTGATCACGACATTCTTGGTCAAACCCTTCTCTATCCCGTCGGGGTCGATGGAGAACACCTTGCAGATCGGCGATCGGGTCTTGGTTAATCGAGCGGTGTACCGGGTTCGGGATATCGAACGCGGTGACGTGGTTGTTTTCGATGGTTCGGGTCGGTTCGTCCCCGCGCAGGTTGTGCCCGATCGGGATCCGATCACCGGGGCACTTACCTGGGTGGGGCAATCATTCGGCTTCATCCCCCCCGATTCCACCGACTTCATCAAGCGGGTGATCGGCGTGGGGGGTGACCGCGTCGTGTGCTGCGATGACAACGGGCGCATCACCATCAACGGAGCCCCGCTTATCGAGGACTACCTGTTTCCAGGAGACGCGCCGAGCCGGCAACCCTTCGATGTGGAAGTTCCAGAGGGCATGCTGTGGGTCATGGGAGATCACCGATCCGCATCCGCAGACTCGCGGTCCCACCTCGGTAGCCCTGGCGGTGGGTTTATCCCTGAGGACGCGGTGGTGGGGCGGGCGATGAACGTCGTCTGGCCGTTGTCGCGGCTGTCGTCGATTCCGCTACCTGATTACGGAGATATACCTGACCCCGTCACATCCCAGACCACGACGACAGGT
>DASYOJ010000001.1:0-1657 GCA_036007925.1 Candidatus Nanopelagicales bacterium | reverse complement strand
GAAACGGTCGAGGAAGTCCTCAACGTGGGCGACAAAGTGCAGGTCGAGATCAAGGAGATCGACCAGCGCGGCAAGTTGTCCCTGGCTCCCGTCCTGGAGAACGCCGAGGCAGGCGCCAGCGAAGGCTAACCACAGCTGCGAGTCCTCAGCGGCCCCGGACCCCGGGGTGTTCCGATATTCGGGGCACCACCTGGCGGTTCGGGGTCGTTGTCATGAACAGGCCATGAACTACCTAGGCATTGGCTGGCACGCGTTACAGACTGAACACAGTTCATCCGGTGT
Organism: Candidatus Nanopelagicales bacterium; assembly: GCA_036007925.1. Taxonomy (GTDB): domain Bacteria; phylum Actinomycetota; class Actinomycetes; order S36-B12; family S36-B12; genus S36-B12. Next base: position 1,375 of record DASYOJ010000001.1, on the reverse strand, counting down.
TGGGTCAGGGGGCGAGCGTGTCAGCCGAAGTGTGGGCGGGGATCCTCGCGGTGGCGAGTTCCTTTGTGTACGTGGCGGCCACCGCCATCCAGCAAGTCGGTGTGCTGCGCACGGGTTCGGGCGGCAAGCGCCTTGTCGATCTCCTGGCATCACCGATCTGGCTGTTGGGAATCGCCCTGGCCGTCACCGGCTTCTTAGGTCACGTAGCCGCACTAGCGCTGGGTTCACTGGCCCTGGTGAGCATTTTGCAAACTTCGCAGATCGTGTTCATGTTGCCCTTCAGCGCGTGGACCGCGCACGCGAAGTTGACCAAGCGCGAGTACCTCGGTGCTGGGTTGATCACCCTGGGGCTGATCGGCATCGTGCTGTTCGGCAACGTCACGAAGGGAATCGATGTGCCGCCATCGGCCGATTGGGCGTGGGCCGTGCTGGTGGTGGTGGGGGTCGTCGTCGTTCTCTTGGTGATAGCCAAAGCCAAGCCGAGCGCAACGTCGGTGCTTTACGGCACCGCCTCCGGTGTGCTGTACGGAGCCATGGCCGGGCTGATCAAAACGGTGCTATCGATTGCTGGATCGGACGGAATTGTGGGGGCACTGACCACGTGGGAGACCTATGCGATGTTGCTGGTCTCCTTGGGGGCAGTGGCGACCCAGCAGGTGGCGCTAGGGGCCGGTCACCTGTCAACCGCGATGGCGGCCATCATCGTGTCCTCTCCGGTGGCCAGCACCTTGATCGCCTTGGCAATCTTCGGGGAGCGCTTCACCTCGACCGGTATCGAATTTGTGGCACTGATCGTCAGCATCATCGTCAGTTTCGTGGGCGTGTACGTGCTGCCCCGACAATCACTCACGCTCGGCGCAGACGATGCCTCCAAGGCGCCGACCGCCCCGCAGCCGGTAAGTCGTGCGAAGGGCGCCGGGTCCAACGGGCTTGGTAAGCACCACCCGCACCTGCACCACGGTTTGCCCGGTCCGGTGCCCATCGCGTTCCCGCATGTGCATCCACCGCGTTGGCTGGTGCGTACCGGCGCGGACGTCACGTAGTTCACCGCAGCCTCGAGGGGGAGGCTGTGAGAGCATTCCTCGATGCCCACCCGAGCCCAGACCAACACGCTGATCAGCGGAACCGACGGAGGAGTGGTCAAGCGGACCACGTTGCCCGGTGGCCTGCGGGTGATCACCGAATACGTACCCGGGGTTCGCTCGGCCGCGCTAGGTGTGTGGGTGGCTGCTGGTTCGCGGGATGAACCTGCCTCGCAGATGGGCAGCGCCCACTTCCTGGAGCACCTGCTCTTTAAGGGCACCACCACGCGCGATGCGATGAGCATCTCCTCGCAGATCGAGTCGGTGGGCGGAGACCTCAACGCCTTCACCAC